>DASUIK010000256.1:0-8501 GCA_036279795.1 Burkholderiaceae bacterium
GCCGGTGGCGTTGATCACGCAGCGCGCACGCACCTCGAACACACGGCCACTCTCGCGGTCCTCGCAGCGCAGACCCGCCAGCTTGCCGTGTTCGTGCAACAAGCCTGTCACCGGGCAGTGGTTGACCAGCAGCGCGCCGTAGGTGGCCGCCGTGCGCGCCAGGGCCACGGCCAGCCGCGCATCGTCGAACTGCCCGTCCCAATACCGCACACCGCCCTTGAGGCCTTCAGTGCGCAAGGTGGGCAGGGCACGCAGCGTGGTTTCGCGGCCCAAAAAATCGGTGCTGCCCAGGCCGGCACGCCCCGCCAGCGCGTCGTACATCTTGAGGCCAATGCCATAGAACGGCGTTTCCCAGGCCTTGTACGAAGGCATCACAAACGGCAGCGGCTGCGCCAGGTGGGGCGCGTTGCGCAGCACGGTGGTGCGCTCGTGCAAGGCTTCTTTCACCAAGCCCACATTGCCTTGCGCCAGATAACGCACACCGCCGTGCAGCAACTTGGTGGCGCGCGACGAGGTGCCCTTGGCAAAGTCCTGCCCTTCCAGCAGCACCACACGCAGGCCACGCGAGGCCGCGTCCAGCGCCACACCCAGGCCGGTGGCACCACCACCCACCACCGCCACGTCAAAGCGGCCGCCCTCGCTCAGGCGCTGCAACAGCGCGGCGCGGTCGGTGGGCACAGGGCGTTCGGATGGCGACATGGCAACCTCAAATAGTTTGTTCGTTTATATTCTAATTGATTCGTTTATTTTCGTTTTGGTTGGTGTTCACCCGGATACGCCCGCGTTTCGCTTCGATATAGACTGGCCTGCCACCATGACATCCCCATGAAAGACCGCAGCATGCGCTCCAACCCCCGTCAGATCAAGCTGCTGCACGCGGTGCGTGAGCACGGCGACCTGTCGGTGGAAACGCTGGCCGACATGCTGGGCGTGACGTTACAAACCGTGCGCCGCGATGTGCAGGGTCTGGCCAATGCCGGGCTGCTCGTGCGCTTTCACGGCGGTGTGCGCGTGCCCACCTCCACCGTGGAAAACATCGCCCACACCCAGCGCGAAAACCTGCACGCGCCAGGCAAGGCGCGCATCGCCGCCGCCATCGCGCGCGAGGTGCCCAACGGCTGCTCGCTCATCCTCAACATCGGCACCACCACCGAGGCCGTGGCCAAGGCGCTCTTGCAGCACCGAGGCCTGCGCGTCATCACCAACAACCTCAACGTGGCGGCCGTCCTGAGCGGCAACAGCTCGTGCGAGGTCATCGTCACCGGCGGGGTGGTGCGCCCGCGCGACCGGGGCATCGTGGGCGAGGCCACGGTGGATTTCATCCGCCAGTTCAAGGTTGACCTGGCCGTCATCGGCATCTCGGGCATCGAGGCCGACGGCACGCTGCGCGACTACGACTACCGCGAGGTCAAGGTGGCGCAGGCCATCATCGACCACGCGCGCGAGGTCTGGCTCGCCGCCGACCACAGCAAGTTCGGCCGACCGGCCATGGTGGAGCTGGCCCGCCTGCCCCAGATCGACCGCCTCTTCACCGACGCGCCGCCGCCGCCCCCTTTTGACAGCCTGCTCGACGCGGCAGGCATCCGTTGCACCATCGCCCAAGACACCCCATGACCTACCTGCTTGCCCTCGATCAAGGCACCTCCAGTTCGCGCAGCATCGTGTTTGACGCCGATGGCCGGGTGGTGGCCGTGGCCCAGCGCGAACTCACCCAGCACTTCCCCCAACCCGGTTGGGTCGAACACGACCCGCTGGAAATTTGGGAGACCCAGCTGGCCACCGCACGCGAAGCACTGCAAAAAGCCCACATCAACGCGCGCGACATCCGCGCCGTGGGCATCACCAACCAGCGCGAAACCACCGTGCTGTGGCACCGCCGCACCGGCCAGCCGCTGGCGCGCGCCATCGTGTGGCAAGACCGGCGCACCGAGCCGCTGTGCGCGCAGTTGCGCGAACGTGGCCTGGCCGAAACCGTGCAGGCCAAAACCGGGCTGGTCATCGACGCGTATTTTTCTGGCACCAAACTGCGCTGGCTGCTCGACACCGTGCCCGGCGCGCGCGCCCTGGCCGAAGCGGGTGAGCTGGCCTTTGGCACCATCGACAGCTGGCTGATCTGGCAGCTCACACGCGGCGCCACACACGCCACCGATGTCAGCAACGCGTCGCGCACCCTGCTGTTCAATGTGCACACCAACCAGTGGGACGACGAACTGCTGGCCGCACTCCACATCCCGCCTGGGGTGTTGCCGCAGGTCCAAGCTTCCAGTGCCGACTACGGCGCGGTGCACCACGACTGGCTGGGCCACGCCATGCCCATCGGCGGTGTGGCGGGCGACCAGCAAAGCGCGCTGTTCGGCCAAGCCTGCTTCAGCGAGGGCCTGGCCAAAAACACCTACGGCACCGGCTGCTTCTTGCTGATGCACACCGGTGAACGCTTTCAGCGTTCGGCCAACGGCCTGCTCACCACCAGCGCTGCGCAAACCACCACCACACCGGCCTACGCGCTCGAAGGCAGCGTGTTTGTGGGCGGCGCGGTGGTGCAGTGGCTGCGTGACGGCCTGCAGGCCATCGACAGCAGCGGCGCCGTGCAGGCCCTGGCCGAGAGCGTTCCCGACAGCGACGGTGTGGTGGTGGTGCCCGCCTTCACCGGCCTGGGCGCGCCCTACTGGAAGCCCCATGCGCGCGGCGCCATCACCGGGCTCACGCGGGGCAGCACGCTGGCGCACATTGCGCGGGCATCGCTGGAAAGCATCGCCTTCCAGAGCGCCGCGCTGCTGCAAGCCATGGACCGCGACGCCCAGTCCTCCGGCGCCCAGCCGCTGCGCGAGCTGCGGGTGGACGGCGGCGCCAGCGTCAACAACCTGCTGATGCAGTTCCAGGCAGATGTGTTGGGCATCCCGGTGCTGCGCCCCAAAGTGGTGGAGACCACCGCCCTGGGTGCGGCCTACCTGGCCGGGCTGCACGTGGGGGTGTACCAAGGCACGGACGAATTGGCCCAACGCTGGCAGGTGGAACGCCGCTTCGAACCCCAACGCGACCGCGCCTGGGCCGCCGAACGCATGTCCGCTTGGGAACACGCGGTTCGGCAAGCCGCGCTGCCGGCCTGAGACTCAGCCCGGGTAGCGCGCCTGGCAAGTGGCGCTGTGCTGCAACACCTCCATCGCTGCGGCCACGCCGCTGCCCTGCAGCCTCACGCCCGCCAACTTCAGGCCCATCTCACAGCCGCTGAGCGCGGCCAGCAGGCTCAGGTCGTTGCACTCGCCCAGGTGGCCGATGCGGAACATGCGGCCCTTGAGCTTGCTCAAGCCCGTGCCCAGCGAGAGGTTGAAACGCTCGTAGATCAACTGGCGCACCGCATCGGCATCCACGCCCTGCGGCACCACCACGCCCGTCAGCACCGGCGAGTACACCGCCGGGTCCGCGCACTGCACGTCCAGCCCCCAGGCCAGCACCGCCGCCCGGCAGGCAGCCCCCAGCCGTTGGTGGCGGGCGAACACCGCCGGCAGACCTTCGGTCTCCAGCATGTCCACCGCATCGACCAGGGCGTACAGCAGGTTGGTGTTGGGCGTGTAGGGCCAATAGCCGGTCTTGTTGATCTCAATGATCTCGTCCCACGCCCAGAACGCCTTGGGCAAGCGCGCGCTGCGCGCGGCTTCCAGCGCCTTGGGCGACACCGCGTTGAAGCTGATGCCGGGCGGCAGCATCAGGCCCTTTTGTGAGCCGCTGACGGTCACATCCACACCCCATTCGTCGTGCCGGTAATCGGCCGAGGCGAGGCCGGAAATGGTGTCCACCAACAGCAGCGCTGGGTGGCCCGCGGCGTCGATGGCACGGCGCACCGCCGCGATGTCGGAGGTGACGCCGGTCGAGGTTTCGTTGTGAACCACACACACCGCCTTGATCTGGTGGCCGCCGTCTTCTCTCAGGCGGCGCTCGATCAGGTCGGGCTGCACGCCTCGGCGCCAGCTGTTGGGCAGGCCGGTCTGCGGGCAGATGCCCGGCAAAGCCACCACCTCAGGGGCCAGGCCCAGGCGTTCGGCCATCTTGCGCCACAGGCTCGCGAAATGGCCGGTTTCGTACATCAGCACGGCGTCACCCGGACTCAGGACATTGGTGAGTGCGGCTTCCCAGGCGCCGGTGCCCGAGGCTGGGTAGACCACCACCGGGTGGCGTGTCTGGAAGATGCGCTGCAAACCCGCCAGCACCCGGTGGCCCAGCACGCCGAACTCGGGCCCGCGGTGGTCGATGGTGGGGTAGCTCATGGCACGCAGCAAGCGGTCGGGCACGGGGCTGGGGCCGGGAATGCCCAGGACATGGCGGCCGGCGGGGTGGAAGTTCAGTGAGGTCATGTCGTCTCCATTTGGTCTACATAATACAAAATACAATTTGACGATAGCACAAGACCTGAACCACAGCAAGAGACAAACGCACCTAGGTGCATGAGGTTGAACCGAGGCATGTCGCGACTGCATACATAATTCAGCATGCCCAACACCCCGTCCTCCCCCACCGCCACCGTGGTGCGCGACACCTTGCACACCCAGGTCGTCGGCCTGTTGCGGCAGCGGCTGATGGACGGCTCGCTGGCGCCGGGCAGCAAGCTCAACGAGCGGGTGCTGTGCGAGGAAATCGGGGTGTCGCGCACGCCGCTGCGCGAGGCCATCAAACAGCTGGCCACCGAGGGTCTGGTGACGCTGGAGGCCGGGCGCGGCGCCTTCGCGGCGGCACCCAGTCGCGACGACATCGAACAGACGTTTGATGTCATTGCGGTGCTGGAGGGTTTGGCCGCCGAACGCGCAGCCCAGCGCATGACCGAGGACGCCCTGGCCGAGTTGCAGGCGCTGCAGTACGACATGCAGGCCGCTTTCGAGCGGCGCGACCTGCAGGCCTACTACGCGGCCAACGCGCGGGTGCACGACCTGATGAGCGAAAGCGCCGGCAACGCCGTGCTGCGCCAGACCTGGCAGCAACTCAACCAGCGCCTGCACGCGCTGCGCTACCGTTCCAACCAGGACGAAACCAAGTGGCGCCGCGCGCTGGCCGAACACGCCGAGATGCTGTTGGCCCTGCGCCAGCGCGACGGCGCCGCCCTGCGCCGCTTGCTGGAAGAACACCTGCGGCGCAAGCGCGACGCGGTGCTGGAGCAGTTCAATCCCTGAACACCGCCTCGAGATCGACCTCGCCCGCACTGCTGTCGAGTGACAGACTGCGCTCGATGTGGTCGAGGTGCGCCAACATCAGCTTCTCAGCGCGTGCGGCGTCGCGTTTGGCAATGGCTTCAATGATCTCGGAGTGCTCGTCGGCGCGGCAGCTCATGGCCGTGGGCGCGTCGTACAGCAGGATGATCAAACACGTGAGCGACGCCAGCTCGCGCAGGCTGCGCGAGAGCGCGCTGTTGCCCGCCAGCTCGGCCAGCAACACGTGGAACTCGCCCGAGAGCCGCACGACCGCACGGCGATCATCGCGCCGGCGCGCATCCAGCTCCAGCTCCTGATGCTGGCGCAGCCGAGCCACCTTGTCGGGTGTGAGGTGGGCGACCAGGCGCTTGAGAATGGCCGGCTCGATGAGGCGCCGCGCCTCGAACACGTCCATGGCCTGCTGCGGCGTGGGCTTGGCCACAAAGGCGCCGCGCTGCGGGTACAGCTCCACGATCTGCTCATGTGCCAGGCGGCTGAGCACCTCGCGCACGCGCGCCCGGCTGACGTCAAAAATCTTCGCCAGCCGGTCCTCGCCCAGCTTGGTGCCGGGGTGCAGGCGGTGTTCCAGGATGGCGATGTAGATGCGCTCGTAAATCTCGTCGTTGGCGTTTTCGCGCGCCAGGCGTTCGGCGGATTCGGGTGGGACGGTGCGGGGCATCTGGACCTTGGGGCGAAGCGTGGGGGACGCTGGCGGCAACAGGCCGGCCAGCCGTTTCATTCTATCGACGGGTTCATGGGCGTCGGCGCCACAGCAGGCGTCGGCGTGTTCACTGCCAGGCATACAGGCTCCCCCAACCCTGCACGGCGGCGGGCGATGCGCCGGCCGCACGCAACATGCCCCAGACCGTGGTGCTCACCGTGTCCAGCAGCGTCAGGCCCAGCTCGGCCTCCACCACCGGCGCCAGCTGGGCCGCGTGCAGGTTGGTGCAGTAGGTGGCAATGGCCTGCGGCCGGGCCTGGGCCACCTCCCGCATCAGGCCATGCAAGGTGTCGGGCGGGATCAGGGCGAAGTCGTGATTGACGCAGATGCCCAGGTGGCGCTCTGCCACCACCTCGACGCCGATGTTGCGGTAGTTGTCGACAATTTTCTGCTGCACATCGCCGGTGTAAGGCGTCACCAGCGCGAGCTGACGGATGTTGCGCAGGGCCAGCAACTCGTTCAAGGCCAGCACCGCCGTGGTCGCGCGGATGCCGGTGCGCTCCTCGATGCGTTCGCACAGCCGCAGGTCGGCGTCAAAACCCAGCCAGCCGGCGGCGGTGCCGCTCCAGCCGATGACGTCCACCTTCGCATCGGCCAGCAGCTCGGCAGCCGCCAGGATTTTGCTGTCATCGAACTGCCCCAGCGCCTGAGGCTGCAGGGAAATTTCGGTCACACGAAAGCGTGAAAAGTGAGCACTGCAACCGGGCAGACCCGCCACGATGGCCGAGGTCAGCGGCTCCAGCGCGGTGTTGGACGAAGGGGTGAGCACCCCGAGACGCAGAGAGGGGGACATGGGTTCTCCTGAAAAAAAGCACGGCCGCGACGACCCGGCACCACACACAGCACCGACCGTGCCAATGGATTGGATGATGCCCGAAGCACCGATTGTCGACATAAGTGTAAACACTAGTGCCAACACAACAAAAAGCACAGACCATACGCACCATGCCACATCAGCCCGGTCACACCGTCCGACTTGGCACACAAGTTGCACCACCCTCCGCAGGAAACTTGAAAATGATCGTCGAATATTTTGTCAACAACAATGTCAGCACTTGTTTGGTGCAAATGACGCCAACTGGTGCAGGGGTGCCCCATGTCTGAGCCGCTGGACCTGGTGGTGCGCAACGCCCGCGTGGCCACGGCGAGCGACGTGTTCGACGCCGACATCGGCATCCAGGGTGGCCGCATCGTGAGCCTGGGCCGGGGCCTGCCGGCCGGCCTGCGCGAGATCGATGCTGCCGGCCGGGTGGTCACCCCCGGCGGGGTGGACGCCCACTGCCACCTCGACCAACCCATGGCCCCGCCAGTGCGCATGGCCGACGATTTCGACACCGGCACCCGCAGCGCGGCCTGCGGCGGCACCACCACGGTGATTCCCTTTGCCGCACAGGAAAAGGGCCAGTCGCTGCGCGCCGCCGTGGACGACTACCACCGCCGTGCCGAAGGCAAGGCCCACGTGGACTACGCCTTCCACCTGATCGTGAGCGACCCCACGCCCCAGGTGCTGAACGAAGAGCTGCCGGCCCTGATCGCCGAGGGCTACACCTCGTTCAAGGTCTACATGACCTACGACGACCTGAAGCTGGACGACGGCCAGATCTTGGACGTGCTGGCGGTGGCGCGCCAGCACGGCGCCATGGCCATGATCCACGCCGAGAACGCCGATGCGATCGAGTGGCTGAGCAAACGCCTGGAAGCCGCCGGACGCACCGCACCGCGTTTCCACGCCCACGCCCGACCCATGCTGGTGGAGCGCGAGGCCACCCACCGCGCCATTTCGCTGGCGGAGTTGGTGGACGTGCCCATCCTCATCGTGCACGTCTCGGGCCGCGAGGCGGTGGAGCAGATTCGCTGGGCGCGCGCGCACGGCCTCAAGGTGTTCGCCGAAACCTGCCCGCAGTACCTGTTCCTGACCGCCGCCGATCTCGGCATCGACGACAGCTACCAGGGGGCCCGTTGCGTCTGCAGCCCGCCGCCGCGCGACGCATCGAACCAGCGCGTGATCTGGGACGGCCTGAACGACGGCCTGTTCACGGTCTTCAGCTCCGACCATGCGCCCTTCAACTACGAAGGCGATGCAGGCAAGAAGCCGGGAGGTGAAGAAGTCGCCTTTCGCCACATTCCCAACGGCATCCCCGGCATCGAAACCCGCCTGCCCCTGCTCTACAGCGCCGGCGTGCTGGGCGGCCGGCTGACGCTGGAGCGTTTTGTGGAGCTCACCGCCACCAACCCGGCCAAGGCCTACGGCCTGCACCCGCGCAAGGGCACGATCGCCATCGGCAGCGATGCCGACCTGGTGATCTGGGACGAGCGCGAATTTGTGCTCAACAACAGCCACCTGCACCACGCCGTGGACCACACGCCCTACGCAGGCCAGACGCTGCGCGCCTGGCCGGCCGTCACCCTGATTGGCGGCGAAGTGGTGTGGGACGGCGCCTTCCACGCGCGCCCCGGGCGTGGCCGTTTCCTCACCTGTGGCGCACCATCGCTGGTGCCCCAACGCCGAGGAAACCCATCATGAAGCTGCTGCTCATCAACCCCAACATCTCCGACAGCGTGTCCGAGCTGATCCGTGCCGAAGCGGTGCGCAGCGCCTCGCC
>DASUIK010000257.1:0-3111 GCA_036279795.1 Burkholderiaceae bacterium
GCTGCTCAAGCCCGAGGCCGACACCCGCAGCCAGGTGGTGCTGATGGGCGAGGTCAGCCGCGAACTCAGCGACATGCCCTGGCGCGGCCGCAGCGAACGCGTGTGGCCCCACATCACCGCCGCGCTCGACGCGTTGCGCGCCGAAAACGACGTGGTAGTGATCGAGGGCGCCGGCTCGCCCGCCGAAATCAACCTGCACGCCAGCGACATCGTCAACATGCGCGTGGCACGCCACGCACAGGCGCGCTGTCTGCTCGTGACCGACATCGACCGGGGCGGCGCCTTTGCGCACCTGTACGGCACCTGGGCCTTGCTGCCGCCCGAAGAACGCGCCCTCATCCAGGGGTTTGTGCTCAACCGCTTTCGTGGCGATGCGGCATTGCTGGCGCCCGCGCCGCTGATGCTGCAAGACCTCACCGGCGTGCCCACCGTGGCCACCCTGCCCATGTGGTGGCACCACGGTCTGCCAGAAGAGGACGGCGTGTTCGACGACCGCACCCGCGCCAGCGGCGAGGTGCACACCACCATCGCGGTCATCGCCTACCCCCGCATCAGCAACCTGGACGAGTTCCAGCCGCTCAAAAACGTGCCCGGCGTGCGCCTGCGCTGGGCACGCACTCCGGCCGATTGCGCGGGCGCCGACTGGGTCGTGCTGCCCGGCTCCAAACACACCAGCGCCGACTTGGCCTGGCTGCGCGCCCAGGGCCTGGACCGCGCTGTGGCCACCCACGCCGCTGCCGGCGGGCGCGTCCTCGGCATCTGCGGCGGCCTGCAGATGCTGGGCGAGGCCTTGCTCGACCCACACGGCATCGACGGCAACGCGCCCGGCCTGGGCCTGCTGCCTCTGGTCACGCAGTTTGAGGAAGTCAAGACCGTGCGACCCAGCCACACCACCCTGGGCGAGGTGCGTGGCGCCTGGCACGCGCTGACGGGCGTGAGCGTGAGCGGCTACGAAATACACCACGGCCAGACGGTGCAACACCCCGCCATGGCGGCCAACGGCGACGTGGCCCACACCGTGTTGCCCGGCCTGGCCTGGCAAAACGGCGCGGGCAACGTGCTGGGCCTCTACCAACACGGCCTGTTCGAAGACGCCAACGTGCTGCGCGCCCTCTTCGGCGCCAGCGTGCCCACGCTGGACAGCGTGTTCGATGGTCTGGCCGATTTCATCGGCGAGCATTTTGAAGCCGGTGTGCTGGACACGCTGATCGGCCCTTGACCCAGGTCAAGGTGGTCGGCGCCCTGAGGCGCGACCATGGTGACTCCACTTAGGAGAAAGCCCATGCGAATCCAGCTCCGTGTGTGCACCGCCTTGCTGACGGTCACCTTGTTGTGCAGCGCCTCCTTGGCCACCGCGCAAGCAGTGGTTCGCGACGGCGTTTTGACCGACCCCGCCGGCATGACCCTGTACGTCAACGACAACGACAAAACAGTGCCCGGCCAGAGCGTCTGTTACGGCCCTTGCCTGGCGCTGTGGACCCCTTATCTGGCGAAAAAGAGCGAGCAAGCGAACGGGGACCATGGGCTCATCACCCGCACCGACGGTCAGCAGCAATGGACCTACAAGGGCCGGCCGCTGTACCGCTGGATCGACGACAAACAGCCGGGTGATCGCAAAGGCGACGCCACCCGTGCGGTGTGGCATGTGGCCAAACCGTGATAGCCCACGAAAAACAAAAGCTCACTCCAGCGGCAAGGCGCTGGTGCATTTGAGTTCGTTCAAACAAATGCTGGAGCGCACGCCGTTCACCCCCGGCAGCTGCGCCAACGTGCCCAGCAAAAAGTTGGACAGACTCTTGAGGTCGCTGGCCACCACCTTGCACACGTAGTCGAAATCGCCCGTCACCGCGTGGCACTCCAGGATCTCGGGCATGCGCTCGATGGTGCGCTGGAACTTGAGCACCTCCTTGAACTGCCCGCGCTCCATGGTGATGTGGACAAAGGCCGTCACGCCCAGCCCCAGGCGGTCGGCGTCGAGCCGGGCCTCGTAACGCTTGACGAAGCCCAGGCGCTCCAGCCGGCGGTGGCGCCGGTTGCACTGCGCCGGCGACAGGTGCACAGTGGACGCCAACTCCTGGTTGCTGATGCGCCCGTTGGCCTGCAGGGTGGCCAGGATGCGGCGGTCCACGCGGTCCAGCGTGTGGTCTTGCAAGGAATCTTCGATTTTTTCTTCTTTCATGAGAGAAACCTCTGTGTGATTGGGGTGAAATCGCCCATAACGCAAACAAATTGTCCCTCAATCGGCGCAAACTGCACACCGTTGCACCATCTCAGGAGACACACCGTGAGCCCACTCGCCCCCACCGAAGCCAGCGCCCTGTTGGCCACCCTGCCCGCCTGGCAGGCCGATCTCGCCGCCGGCAAGATCACGCGAACCTTCCGCTTCGACGACTTCGCCCAGGCCTTTGGCTTCATGGCCGAAATGGCCACCGTCTCCGAGCGCATGAACCACCACCCCGAGTGGTTCAACGTCTACAACCGCGTGGACGTGACGCTGACCACCCACGACGCCGGTGGCCTGTCGCAGCGCGACATCGACTGGGCGCGCGTGGCCGACCAGGCCTTTGCCCGCCGCGCGGCGTGACCAGGGAGTCCGCCATGCAAGCCGAGGCCAGCACCGAAACACACACCGAGAAACATGGCCTGGCCGCTGGCGACGCCGGCCGCCCCGCCAGCGCCGACTGGACCATCCCCCAGGGCTGGGAACGCTACACCGCCGCCGACCACGCGACCTGGAAAACCCTGTTCGAGCGCCAAAGCCAACTGCTGCCCGGCCGCGCCTGCGACGAGTTCGTGGCTGGCATGCGCGACCTGCCCATGCGCGCCGACGAAATCCCCAACTTCGAGCAACTCAACGAGGTGCTCAAACAACGCACCGGCTGGCAGGTGGTGGCCGTGCCCGGCCTGGTGCCCGACGAGGTGTTTTTTGAGCACCTGGCGAACCGGCGTTTCCCCTCGGGCAACTTCATCCGCAAGCCCCACGAGCTGGACTACCTGGAAGAACCCGACGTGTTCCACGACGTGTTCGGCCACGTGCCCATGCTCATGAACCCGGCCATCGCCGATTTCATCCAGGCGTACGGCCAGGGCGGCCTGCGCGCGCAGCAGCTG
>DASUIK010000258.1:0-2222 GCA_036279795.1 Burkholderiaceae bacterium
CCCATTTTCTGCAACGGGCTGCGGCTCAGGCCCGGCGCATCGCCGGGGATGAGCAACATGGAGATACCTCCCTTGCTCTTCACGTGAGGGCCGCCGCCGGGCCGCTCCCAAGGCGGCCCAGCCCCCTCGGGGGGCAGCGACCCGCGCAGCGGCGGAGCGTGGGGGTCCACCACCCTCACCGCAGCGGTGATCCAGTCGGCCCGCACGCCCGAAGTGATGAACACCTTCTCGCCGTCCACCACGTAGTGGTCGCCATCGAGGCGCGCCGTGGTGCGCAGCGCGGCCACGTCGGAGCCACCGCCCGGCTCGGTGATGGCCAGCGCGGCGATCTGCTCGCCGCGCAACACACCGGGCACGACCTGGGCTTGCAGTGCAGCTGACCCATGGGCCACCACCGGCGGCAAACCGATGTTGTGCGAGAACAGGCTGGCCAGCACACCGCCACTGCCACCGTGCCGGCACAGCGCGACCCACACCGGCAGGCGCATGGCGTAACCGGCGGGCGTGCCGCCCAGGTGCTCGGGGTAGCCGATGGCCAGCAGGCCGAGTTCGGCCGCGCGGCGATAGAGCGCACGCGGGAATTCGCCCGCCGCATCCCAGTCGTTCACATGAGGCGCAATCTCGTCGCGGGCGAAACGTGCCACGCTGTCGTAGAGGTCTTGCAGCTCGGCAGCGTTCATCGTGGGGGGTGCGGCGGGATTCATGCGGCTTCCTTCGCCTGCGCCACCAAACGCAACAGCACCTGCCCCGGCGCGGCCTGCTGGCCGGGCGACACCAGCACCGCCTCCACCACGCCGCTGCGCGGTGCCGCCAGGCTGTGTTCCAGCTTCATGGATTCGAGCACCAGCACCGGCGCCCCCTGCTCGACCACATCACCTGGCGCCACATGCAGCGCCACCACCTTGCCGTTGAAGGGCGCGCGCAGTTGGTCGGCCGCACCCGCCGCCCCGCCCTGGCGTTGCGGCAGCAGCGACAAGTCGTCAAGCCACAGGGCCACACCATCCACCAGCACCTGCCAACGGGGCGCGCCGTCCAGCGCGGCGCTGCCAGCGCGCACCACGGCCGCATGGCGGCGCACGCCATCCACCTCCAACGCCCAGTGCCCACCCGCATCGCGCTGCCAAGTGATGTGGTGTTCGGTTTCGGTGTCACGCAGACGCGCTTGGGCCGGCCCCGTCGCGGTGAAGCCCCAGTGGCTCACCACCCCTTCGTGCCGCACGCGCACCGGACGCTCGTAGCCGCAGCCCAGGCTCAGTGTCGGCGGCGCGTCGGCCAGCAGCATGGCCAACACGGCGGCGGGTATGGCAGCACGTTCGCGCGCCAGCAATTGCGCGCGCAGCACGTCGCCATGTTCAGCCAGGAAAGGAATCAGCGCCTGACCGGCACGGAACACCGGGTGGTCCAGGCAAGCGCCCAGAAAGTCGCGGTTGGTGAGCAGGCCCAGCAACTGCAACTGGCGCAAAGCGACATGCAACTTCGCGATGGCTTCATCGCGCGTGGGCGCGTGGGCGATGAGTTTGCCCAGCATGGCGTCGTAAAAGGGCGAGACCACCGCGCCGTCTTCCAACGCGTGGTCGAGACGCAGGCCTCTGCGCTCGAAAGCGGCGTGTGGCGGCGCGCGGAAGCGGGACACCACACCGGTGTGCGGGCGGAAGTCAGCGTCCTCGGCGCACAGGCGCAGCTCAATGGCGTGGCCTTGCAGATGCACCTGGTCTTGCGTCAGCGGCAACGCCTCGCCGCGTGCGATGCGGAGTTGCCACTCGACCAAGTCTTGCCCAATAAGCGCTTCAGTGACAGGGTGCTCCACTTGCAAACGGGTGTTCATCTCCATCAGGAAAAACTGAGCCCCCACGCTCCCCGATTCGCGTGGTTCGCTGCCCCCCAAGGGGGCTGCCCCGCCTTGGGGCGGCCCGGCGGCGGGCCACTCGCCGCCATCAAGCAGAAACTCCACCGTACCCGCGCCCACGTAGCCCGCGGCCTGCGCCAGCGCCACCGCACACGCGCCCATGCGCTCGCGCAAGGCTGCGTCCACAGCCGGGCTCGGCGCTTCTTCGATGATCTTCTGGTGTCGGCGCTGTACTGAGCAGTCGCGTTCGCCCAGGTGGATGCAGTGGCCGTGGGTGTCGGCAAACACCTGCACCTCCACGTGGCGCGGGTTGAGCAACGCGCGCTCGATCAACAGGTCGCCGTTGCCGAAGGCGCTCACAGCTTCGGAGCGGGCG
>DASUIK010000259.1:0-2704 GCA_036279795.1 Burkholderiaceae bacterium
TCGCTGCCGGTTTGTTTGGCCACTTGCAGGCGCACGGTTTGCATGTGCCCAGGTTTGTAGGCCAGCATGAGGCTGGTCTGGCGCAGGCGCGCGCTGTGAAAGTGGTCGCCGTGGGGCTCGGCCACGCGCAAACGTTCAAGCCGGGTGCCGACCTCCCAGGTGGGCGAGAAGCGCCAGACCACCGCGAGGTGGTCGGCCACGTGGCGATCGGCTGCGGTCGCAAAGTGGTTAGGCTTGTGCACCACCGCACGTTCATAGCCCACACGCAACTGCCGCTGGCTGTTGTTGCCGTCGGGCGCCCACTTCCAGGTGACATCCCACACCTGCATGCGTTTGCCGCTGTAGAGCGCACCGTGGCCGTGATCGTGTTCGTCACCATGGTCATCGCCGTGCTCGTCTTCGTGCCCATGCTCGGCCGCTTCCTGTTGTCGGCGGTTTTGAACCAGCGCAAAGCCGGCCTGCCAACTGTGTGCGGCACCGATGTCGTCACCCAGCCGCGCGGACAGCACCGACACCCCTGGGCTGGACGCAGGTTCTGCGTGTTCAACGAGCCGTTTGCCGCGGAAGACCTCGGCCCCCAGGCGCAGGTACATGGGTGTGGGAGCGGTCCAGTTCAGGCGCAGGCCATCGTCGTTCCAGTGCCCGCCCAAAAACGCGCGGTACATCAGCGGTCGCTCAACGAAGTCGTCGGCGTGTGGGTGCTGTTCGTTGAGGTACCCCAGCTGCGACGCAAACCGGCCGGCGCGTGCTTGCAGGCCCCACGGCAGGCTGCGGGTTTGCACCCAGGCTTCTTCAAGCTCTGCCTCGGTCTTGCCCTCGTGGGTGTGCACGGCGGCGGTGAGCTGTGCCGACAACGCCTTGCCAACGGGGCCCGATGCCGACACGTCGCTGTGCCCCAGCGCGAGCCCTCGGTCGCGTTGTGCCAGCCCCAAGGCGCGGGAGGTTGCGGTGACGTCCAGCACCGCGCCCCATTGCCAGTGGTCGGTTTGGGCGTGTGCGGCGGGAACCGCCAGGGCCACAACGGCGAGGCGGGTGAATGGCTTGAGCATGCGTGTCTTCCTGTGGTTCAAATTGTGTGATGTTACAACATCACATTATGAAGCTGAAAAAACAGCCAATACACCCCGCCGTTGGGGCTCACACGTCCCAGATGCGAGGGCGTTGGGGGGCGATGCCCCACACGGTGGGGCGCAGTGCGCTCCACACCTGCTGCAGCAGGTCCATGACCGGCTCCACCACGGGCCCAAGCACGCGCAGCACCACCATCTGGGGGTTGGGGCTGGTTGCGCCGGCACGGGCGCTGAGCGGGTGGTGGGCACAGACGCTGCGCACCGTGTCGAGCACGAGCTCGGTGCGGTCACGCCCGAGCGCCGTGCCCGAGGCGAACACCAGCGTGCCCATACAACGTTGCCCGTCCAAGCCCAGGGGGGCGTCGAGCAAGCGTGTGTCGTCGGCGCGGATGTGGGCCTGCTCCAGCCAGAGGTCGGGTACCGAGAGTCGCTGCGTGAAGGCGCCTGCCTCGAACGGTTTGCCCGCCGTGGGTTGGCCCAGGGCCAGCACGTCCCACAACAGGGCTTCGGCGGTGGGGGCCAGTTGGAGGCTCAGGGTGTTGTGGCCCAAACAGCCGCTGTAGGCCAGGGTTTCCAGCGGCAGCCATTCCAATCGGGCGCCGTCTTGGACCCGCAGCGTGATCTGTTGTTTGGCAGCTTCACCACCACTGCGATAGAAACGCGTGGCGCCCGGCGTGCCTATCCACGCATGGGCCCCAGGCCCAACGTTGACGGCGATGTCCACCACGTCGCCGTTGGCCAGGCCACCGGGAGGGTGTACCACCACGTTGTGGCAGATGGTTTTGCCCTCAGGGTACAGGCTTTGGAAGACCCGCAACGGGCCTTCGTGGCGGTGGTGCAGCACGGTGGTGTCGTGCTTGAGTGTGTAGTCGAGTTCGAGTCGGGCGTGCCAGGGCATGGGTTTGAGTTTAGTGCGGTGCGGCCATCGGTTTTGCGGGATGGGTGGGCGGCAGCGGGGGACAGGGTGACCGGCTTCGCTCGTGTCCTCCGGCCTTCGGCCTCCCCCTTTACCTCGCTGCGCCGATCACCCTGGCCCTTCTGCTGCGGAGGCGTGCTTCGCTCACGGTGGCGTGCCTCGGCATTGCGGAACTGGCGGGGCGGTCTGTCCTGCATAGCGAGGTAAAGGGGGAGGGCGCGCAGCGCCCGGAGGACACGAGCGGCGCAGGGCAGGCCGACACGTCAGTTCCGCACCACGAAGTCAGGCCTTCCAAAATCCCACATGCACCTCGCTCGCCTCATCCACCAACGCTGGGCCAATGCATTCAATTGGGTGCGGTGAGGCCGCGAACACATCGCGACAGGACAGTTCGGCGTCACGCTGCTCGGCGCGCTCACCCCGGAAGACGCGCAGTCGCACGGCATCGATGCCATAGACCACCCGGCCAATGTTGGACCAGAAGATCGCCCCCGCACACATCACACACGGCTCGGCCGACGAATACAGGGTGGCACGCGCGAGCGTGGCGCGATCCACCTTCGGGCTGAGCTGGCGGACCACATTGGTTTCGGCGTGCCCGGTGCAGTCGCCCGTCTCAGACGTGTTGCACCAGGCTTCGCCCAGCACCTCACCGGTGTCGGCCACCACCACGGCACCGAAGGGGCGATTGCCTCGCTCGCGACCTGTGCGTGACCAC
>DASUIK010000260.1:0-11283 GCA_036279795.1 Burkholderiaceae bacterium
GTGTTTCGCCACACCTTGCGCTGGACCGGTGAACGGCGCACGCTGGCCGCGCTGCTCACATTGGCCGGCGTGTTGCTGCTGGTGGTGCTGCCCCTGTCGCTGCTGGGCCTGGCCCTGCTGCGCGAGGCCACCGGTGTGTACGAGCGCCTGCAGTCCGGCGAGTGGAACCCGGGCGCCTACCTGCACCGCCTGTTCGACGCCCTGCCCAACTGGGTGGGCGCCCTGCTCGACCGCTTTGGGCTGACCAGCTTCAACACCATCCTGCGGCGCATCAACACCAGCGTCTCGCAGGGCCTGCAGTCGGTGGGGCTGGTGGCGGTGGATGTGGGGCAGGAGATGGTGAACTTCCTGGCCAAGCTGTTCATCACCTTGTACCTGGCCTTTTTCATGGTGCGCGACGGCGACGCCATCGCCCACACCCTGCGCAACGCCCTGCCGCTGCCCATGGTGCACAAGCGCGAGCTGTTTCGCACCTTTGCCACGGTGTTGCGGGCCACGGTGAAGGGGCACCTGGTGGTGGCCATGGTGCAGGGCGCACTGGGTGGCGTGGCCTTCTGGGCGCTGGGCCTACCGGCCAGCCTGCTGTGGGCGGTGCTCATGGCCTTGTTGTCGCTGCTGCCGGTGGTGGGCTCGGGGCTGGTGTGGCTGCCCATGGCGCTGTACCTGGTGGCCAGCGGTGCGCTGTGGCAGGGCCTGGCGCTGATCGCCTTTGGTGTGCTGGTGATCGGCCTGATCGACAACCTGTTGCGCCCTGTGCTGGTGGGCCGCGACACCCGCCTGCCCGACTACCTGGTGATGGTGGCCACGTTGGGCGGGCTGGCCACCTTTGGCGTCAACGGCCTGGTGCTGGGCCCGGCCATTGCCGCGCTGTTTGTGGCGGCCTGGAAGATCGAGGTGGCCGGCCGCGAACGGCCTTGACCTGTCAACGGTGCGCTGACGCACAGACGCTGCCGGGCGGCAGCCACACCATGGGGCATTCGGCAGCCCATGCCGAGCAACACAAGGAGTTCCCCCATGAGCCTAGGCACCATTCTCATCATCGTCCTGATCCTGATGCTGATTGGCGTTGTGCCCACCTGGCCGCACAGCCGTTCCTGGGGCTATGGCCCCAGTGGCGTGCTGGGCGTGATCGTGGTGGTGCTGCTGATCATGGTGTTGATGGGGAGGCTGTGATGGGCGGAGACACTCAGCGGCTGTGGCCGCGCGAGTCGTTATCCCGGTCCTTGTCGCGTCCATTGCTACGCCCCTCCCTTCGATCTGGCTCGCCGCGCTCCTGGTCACGGCGTTCTTGTTCGCGGCGCTCGGGCCGGGCCAGCTGTGGGGGCGGCGACCGATGCACGGGATCTCGCGACCGGAAGCCATAGTTCTCCGAGCGGATCGCGCGCTGTTCGTCGGCGTCCTGCGGGTAACGGCTCTGCGGGTAGCGTCCCTGGTAACTGGGCAGGGGTGCGGGCGCAGGCGCGGCACGGCGGTCCCAACGGTCCCAGCCAGCGCGGCGTTGCTCCCAATCGCGGCCCCAGTGCTCGCCCCAGCGCGGCGCGGCGTCAGCCCGCCACTGACCAAAATAGCCCGGGGGCTGGCGGTAGTAGCGCACCGGAACGCGCAGCACAAACAGCGGCACCCGATCGGGCCCCACGTTTTGCCACGGGCCGTTGTACCAGTCGCTCGAATACCAGTTGTCGGACTGGAACACCCAGTACAGCCCGTCGTAGAAGAAGTAGTTGCCAGGCGCGTTGGGCGCGTAGTACACCGGGTAGCCGGGCACGCGCTGGAACTCAGGGTAGACAGGCAGGTGGATGCCGATGCTGACGGACACCTGGGCCAGCGCGGGGGGCACGGCGCCCAACAGCAGCGGCAGGGCGAGCAGAAGATGGCGCATGGCGGTTCCAATCACAAAACGTTCCATCGCGTCGGCACACCGGCACACTGCCCGAGCACTGCAATGGCATCAAGCCAGTGTGGACCGATGCCAAAGGGCGTCTGTGCGCAAGCGCACATCGCCGGGCGCACAATGGCGAGAGGATCACGTCCATGCGCCATGCCCTGAACCACCACCGGTCGACCCTGTCCACGCTCGCGGCCTGGGCGATGTTCAGCCGTGGTCTGGAGCCCGAATTCCCGCGCGCAGCGCTGCAACAGGTGGCGGCGCTGCACGGCCCCGCCGTCGACACCAGCGGTCAGTTGCGCGACCTCACCGCTTTGCCCTGGTGCTCTATCGACAACGACGACTCGCGCGACCTCGACCAACTGACCGTGAGTCAGCCTCTGCCTCAGCGCGGCATCCGCATCTTTGTGGCGGTCGCAGATGTCGATTCCCTGGTGCCCAAGGACTCGCCGGTGGATGCCCACGCGCGGCAGAACACCACCTCCGTCTACACCTCGGCGAGGGTGTTCCCCATGCTGCCCGAACGCCTGTGCACCGACCTGAGCTCGCTCAACCCCGATCAGGACCGGCTGGCGCTGGTGACGCAGATGGATTTTTCGGACGATGGCATGCTGGCCGCTTCGTCGATTTACCGAGCCCGCGTGCGCAACCACGCCCAACTGGCCTACGACGCCACGTCGGACTGGCTCGAAGGTCGGTCCGAACTGCCCGAGCCGGCACGGCGTGTGCCCGGACTGGCGGCGCAGCTGCATGCCCAGGACGAAGCGGCGCAGAAGCTGCGCGTCTTGCGCCGCGCGCAAGGTTCGCTGGATTTCGAAACCTTTCAGCCGCGCGCCACGTTCGACGGCGAGCGCATCATAAGCATCCGTCAGCAGCCACAAAACCGAGCCCGCCAGTTGATCGAGGAGTTCATGATCGCGACCAACGGCTGCACGGCCCGCTTTTTGTCCTCCCAGGGCAGCCCGGCGCTGCGCCGCGTGGTGCGCTCGCCCGAGCGCTGGCAGCGCATCGTGGAAGTAGCGCAAAGCTATGGCACGAGCTTGCCCCGCGAGCCAGACGGCAAAGCGCTGGAAGCCTTCCTGGCGCAGCGGCACCAGGAAGACCCACTGCGTTTTCCCGACCTGTCACTGGTCATCGTCAAGCTCATGGGGTCGGGCGAATATGTGGTCGAACGCCCTGGCGACCCAACCATTGGCCACTTTGGGCTGGCGGTAAAGGCCTACATGCATTCGACTGCGCCCAACCGCCGCTTTCCAGACCTGGTCACCCAGCGGCTGCTCAAGGCCGCGCTGTCGGGCCAAGACCCACCATACACAGACAACGAGCTGGAGGCGCTGGCCACCCAGTGCACCGCACAAGAGAATGCCGCACAAAAAGTCGAACGCCAAATGCGCAAATCCGAAGCGGCGCTGCTGCTGCACACGCACATCGGACAACACTTCGATGGCCTGGTCACGGGCAGCAGTGCCAAAGGTGTCTGGGTGCGCATCTTCGAGCCGCCAGCCGAAGGCCGTCTGACGGGTGAGGTGGCGGGGCTGCATGTCGGCCAAGCGGTGCACGTGCGGCTCATGTCCACCTCGGTCGAACGCGGCTTCATCGATTTTGTGTTGGCCCCGGACGGTCAGCACCACACCTGACGTCCCCTCCCGCTGAAAGTGCCCATGCTGTACCGTTTCAAATCGCAAGCCACCACCGGCCTCACCCTGCTGCAGGCCGACGCAGAGAACGTGTTGCGCCTGCTCGGCAAGTCGTCGGGCGCACAAGGCGTGATCACGGTCGAACAATTGCCTGCGGCCATCGCCGTGCTGGAGGCTGCGGCGCAGGCCGATCACAACAGCAGTGGCATCGACGTGACCGAGGCGGGACAGGACTGCGAAGACGACCGGGACGCCAGCGTCTCCTTGGCACAGCGGCTTGCGCCCGTGCTGCACATGCTGCGCGAGGCCCACCAGGCACAGAAAGCGGTGGTCTGGGGTGTCTGAGCCCACCGTGTGGCGCCGCCGGGACCAACACGTTGACCGCACGCGACGCTGGGCCCACAGCGCGGTCCGGCATGCGTCTGCGGCGTGACACGGCGGCGCTCTGCCAAAGGCTGGGCTGGCCTGATGCAACGCAGCTTCAAGGCCTTGGCGGCGCCTGCCATGCGTGCCGGTCGTCAAGCCAGCCGCCAAGCCATGGCAGCGGGTGTGCGCCGCCTGCGCCCGCCGCCTGGCGCGGGCCTGTGGTGGCCGGGCGTGGCCATGGGCCCACAAGGCGCTCGCGCCTACAAGCTTTTTCGCCCCACCGCCCTGCCCTCCGGCCAAACAGTGCCGCTGCTGGTGATGCTGCACGGCTGCGCACAAGACGCCGCCGCGTTTGCCAAAAGCACCCGCATGAACGCACTGGCTGCGAGCAAAGGGTTTGTGCTGCTCTACCCTGAACAGGACCGGCTCGCCAATGTGCAGGCTTGCTGGAACTGGTTCGACACCGACACAGGCCGCGCCCAAGCCGAGGCCGATTTGATCCTCAAAGCCATCGACATGGCCTGCACGCTCTGCCCGGTGGACCGCGCGCGGGTGGCCTTGGTGGGCTTCTCGGCTGGCGCCAGCATGGCTGCGCTGCTGGCCACACGCCACCCTGAACGCTTTTGTGCCGTGGTGATGCACTCGGGCGTGCCCCCAGGCGCAGCGCATTCAGGCGCAACCGCCATCAGCGCCATGCGAGGCCGGCTGGCGCCCAGCGCGCTCGCCGGTCCGCAGGACTGGCCACCTTTGCTGGTGATTCACGGGGATGCCGATGGTGTGGTGTCGCCCAGCAACGCCGGCGCGGCCACGCGCTTGTGGTCCGAGGCAAGCGGCGCGGTGGCCCAAGCCCCCCGCTCGCTGCAACGCGGCAAACGCCTCGCGATGTGCGTCACCAACTTCCGATGTGGCACCACGCTGGTGGTGCAGTCGGTGTTGGTGGCTGGGCTGGGGCACGCGTGGAGCGGCGGCGCCGCACACGAGGCCTTCAGCAACCGCCTGGGGCCCGATGCGTCACGCCTGGCCTGGGCGTTTGTCGCCAAGGCCCCGCGTCGGACTCAAGGCTTGCCGTAAATGGCCTTGGCGGCCTTGATGCAGGCGGTCTTGCCGTCGCCGGTCTGTGCATCGCACTTCTCGGCCTCGACCTTGTACTGGGCTTCGCGGATGTCCAGCTTGGCGTCGGTGCGGGCGTCCGTGGTGGCCTGCACGACCTTGGCCTCGGCCAAGGCCGACACCCGAACCGCTTTCGCCTCCTTGATGCACACATCCTTGTCGTTGCCACGAAAAGCATCGCATCGCTCCTTGGCCACCTCATAGGCTCCCTCCGCGCGCACCACTTGGACGTGGATACCATCGGCAGGCTTGCCGCTGTAGCGGTACTCCAGCTCAGCGAGTTCGTTCTTCTCCTTGGCCTTGGCCTCTTCCAGGCAGATGTCCTTGGGGTTGGCCTTCAGGCTGCCACAGGCCGCCTTGGCGGTCTTGTAGCTCGCACCGATGCTGGTCTTGGTGGTTTTGTATTCAGCCTGGGTTGGGGTGGCCGCGAGCGCACTCAGCGGCAACAGGCAGCACAGGCTGGCGAGCAGCGAAGCCCGTGAGAGGAACGGTGATGTCATGGTGAGTCCTTGAGGTGACGGTCGTGGTGGGAGAAATGGTCACGCCACTGCCGATGCTCGGCGAGTGAGAGTGAAGTGATCTGCCACCGACTTGGCCCATGCCGGGTCGGTCATGTCGGGCCAATGGTCGATGTCGAACTTTGGGACGTACAAGAGGCTGTCCTGGTCCATGTTGAGAACGAACTGGTTCTTCGCCCGATCCAGGCTCAGTGCCGACCAGGGCACAGCGAAGCGTTTGTCTCCCAGACTCAAGAAACCGCCGAACGACAGCACAGCGTAGACAACACGTCCTGTGTCCAGGTCGATCATGAGTTCTCTGATGTCGCCGAGGTCCTCGCCGCGCGGGTTGCAGACCTCCCGCCCTTGAACCGCGGAGGCGCAGACCAACGGATGGGCCGGTTTAGCTTTGTGCATGAACATGGTCAAGTCCTTGGTGAGCGGGCCAGGCTGGTGTGACGCGTGTCCAGCCAGTGTGCGAATCGCAGCATAGGAAGGCGCTTGCGCTCGGGTCTGTGCGCTGGCAAGCACAAGGGGCACTTTCGTGTGGGTGCGACAGCGCACATCCACGGCACTTCACCCTGCGTACACTGCAATCCCCCGGGGACATGCGTGCTACAAGCCGCCTACGGCGAGCCAACGCCATCGGGGGAGCCGGAGGCCAGCCATTTGCCCTGTCGACAACCTCCTGATCCGCCAGCTTCCCTGCGCGGACAGGCAACACCTGCTGGCCGCGTGCGAGCCCGTGGAATGGCGCCTGTCCGAAGTTCTGTGCGAGCCAGGCACGCCCATGCGGCATGCCTACTTCCCGCTCAGTGGTTTTCTGTCGCTGGTGCTGCAACCGCCAGATGGGCCAGGTCACCTGCTGGAGGTGGGCCTGGTCGGGCGCGAAGGCATGCTCGGCGCCGAACTGTCGCTCGGTGTGGCCACCGCACCTTTTCACGTGCTGGTGCAGGGTGCAGGCAGCGCGTGGCGCATCGGCAGAGAGGCGCTGGACCTTGAAATGGCGCGCAGCGCCTCGTTGCAGACGACGCTCCAGCGCTACCTGGGTGTGACCGCAGCCCAACTGGCCACCTCGGCCGCCTGCTTGCGGCAACACGCCCCCAGCGCGCGACTGGCCCGCTGGGTTTTGATGAGCCAGGACCGTGCACAGGCCGAGCGTTTTGCCGTCACACCGGCGTTCCTCACCTACATGCTGGGTCAGGGCCCACGTGGCGTGGCCCAGGCCACCCGGGCATTGCAGCACCGAGGGCTGATCGATTTGCAGGGCGATGCCCTGCAGGTCATGGACCGACCCGGGCTGGAGGCCGCCGCCTGCCCCTGCTACCGCGCTGGGCTTGCCAACCACCGGCGCCATCTCGGCCACTGAAACGCGCGACGGCTGAGCGCCGTTCGCACAATCACAGCCACAACTTGCACTTGCTTACGCCTGCGCGGGCGTCGCCGCAGCGTGTCCTTGCGCGTCTCACATCGGGCGTCACAAGGGCCATGACGGCTTTGGTGGCCGCTGTCTGTACGGCAACGTACGCCCGCCAGCAAACACACCTCGAATACCCAGAATTTCCTTGAACAGGTCGGCCATCCCGGTGCGGCCGTCGCGCTCAGCCGCACGTTCAAGGAAATACTGATGCAACGCCGACAATTTTTCTGGCGATCCACGGCCCTCACCGTGGCCTCGCTGCAAGGGGTCAGTGCCCTGGCGCAAACCGAATGTGTGCCACCGCCCAGCCCGGGTGGCATCGATGTGTTGAAGGAAATCAAAGCCTTGCGGATTCCCACCGGACCCTACACCGGTGGCTATGAGATCGCCCCCAATGGGCGCCTGAACTGGTACTTCACTCAGCTGGGGCTGCTGCCCATTGTGCAGTTCCTGAGCGCTGCCGATCTGGACACCTACATCCGTGTGTACCTGGACCTGTACCTGAAAAACCTGACCCCGGCGGCCACCATCGACGACGTGAATTTCCCCTACGGTCGGGCCAACACGTCGGTCTTCACGAAGGTGCTTTCAGACTCCGACGATGCCTATGCCGCCACCTTCCTCTCGCTTGTGGTGCGTTACGTTCGCGCCAGCCGCAACTGGACCTGGTGGGAAGCCAACAAAGCACGCATCAAAGACGTTGCCTACCGCAACCTGGCATTGACGGTCAAACGCAACGGTCTGACCTCGGTCTTCCAGGCGCCCCGCAGCGAAACCAATTCCATTGGCTACCTGATGGACAACTGCGAGGGCTACCGTGGCTTGCGCGACCTCGCCGGCCTGCTGCGCGAACGCTCGGAAGTGAACGACGCGAACTACTACGACCTGCTGGCATCCAGCACCGCCACGGGCATCACAAACGTGATCTACAACACGGCGGGCAAGGCCTTCACCCCCAGCGACGCCGACCCGTTGCCCACCAAGACCTTCTACCCTGGCACCACCTGCCAGGTCTATGCGCAGGCCTTTGGCGTCAGCGAACTCGCTCGCTTCTTCGACCCCGCCTGGGCCTATCTCAATGCCAAGTCACCCGGTTGGGAAACCGGCCGTTACGACCCCTACCCCTGGGCCATTCTGGGCTACACCGCGGCCATGCGCGGCCTGCGCGCACAAGCCACCACCCAACAGGCATCGATCGAGAAACTGTTCACCGCCAACCGTGGGCTGGTGACCATCAACGAGCTGGGCTTTTACCAACGGACCAAATCGGTTCTGACCGGCGGGTCGGCGGTCTAGGTGCGCAGGCAGACAGATGCCGTGCCCTATCGCGGTCACGATGACAAAACGGCGGACGCGCCGTACGCGAAAGCAAGTATCGAACAATCCCAGGCCAACAGGCTCCTGGCCGCTCTGGGGCCGACCGACAGACAGCGCCTGCTGGCCGATGCCGTCTTTGTGGACTTGGAGACATCCGCCGTGCTCGGTCTGGGTGGAACCACGCTTGCGCACGCCTACTTTCCGACGACCTGCATGATTTCCCTGCTGGCGCCCCAGACCCAGGAAAAGCGCCTTCTTCTCGGGCTGACGGGTTACGAAGGTGTCTATGGCGGCGCCTGCGCTCTGGGCATTTTCAGCTCCGCGTTCGACGCCGTGGTGACCGGCGCAGGCCAGGCCTGGCAAATCGGTGCTGAACGGCTGGCCGCCCATGGACGCCGCAGCGATCAGCTGCTGCGCCTGCTGAGTCATTTTCTGTATGTGGAGCTGCGCCAGTTGGGAACGCAAGCCATCTGCAGCCATTTCCATCCGCTCAGGCAGCGGCTCGCGCGTTGTCTGCTGATGAGCCAGGATCGCATGCAGTCGACCGATCTGTGGCTGACACACGATGACCTGTCGCAAATGCTGGGTGTGCGGCGGGCAGGGGTCACGGGGGCAGCGCGAGAGCTGCAGGCCATGGGCCTGATCCGCTACACCAGGGGACACATCTACATCGCCGACCGCGCACACCTGTTGACCCAGAGCTGCGCGTGCTATCTGCAGGATCAACAGATCTATGGCGACGTCATGGAGCCCGCGAGAGCCCGTCCTCCCCCAAAGAAGTGATCACGATCTTGGCGCTTTCCTGTCACTGGTCAGGGTGATCAGCAGCTCCGCGCACCAGACGCAATGGAGCCCGACCGACTCGTCCACCACCCGATCGCGGAATCGCCTGTCCATCCAACGATGGATGGCGGCCTGTGTGCGATGTCACACAGACACCTGGCCTTGTCAGGACAACACTGCGGGCTCCCAGGAACCTGGCCTTCGGCCCGGAAGTGGGTACAACTTCCGAGGGTGTTTTATGCGTTTTTCCAAACTGGCAATCGTTGTCACGGCGCTGACGTTCACAGCCCTGGCCGGATGTGGCGGGGGCGCCGACGCTGTCGGCACACAAGAACTGGCTCCCGCTGACGTCAACGTCACGGAACCCACCCTCAGTGCCCAGCAGCCCGTGCCACAAGAGGCATCGCTGCCCAGCAAGGCCAACGCTCCCGCCAGCCCCGCGGTTGCCACCCGAGACAGTGGCCTCGATTTGGTCCCCATGGGATTGACGGCGGCGGGCGACCCGGGGCTGCTGCTGCTGCTGCTGCCGGACGAACAAGCGGTGAACGATCCGCGCGTGCGGTCCTGGCAGGACGCGGCCTCCGAGGTCGGCGTGCGCCTGGCCCCGATCAGCGACACGGCCTTCATGCAACTGGGCGACGGCGCCAATGTGTATGCGGGCCTGGTCCTGCCCGACAGCCTGCACACGCGCGCCTCGGACACACTGATCGCAGCCATCACCCGCTACACCCAGAACGGCGGAAACACCCTGCTGACTTTTGACTTTGCTTCCTTGCTGCCCAACGGCTTTTTTCCCACCACCGGTGGCTCTCGCATGGGTGGCCTGGCCGGCGTGGACTACGTGATGTACGACGCCTTGCGAGACCGAACCACGGGCCTTGGACCGGTGCTTGCACTGCGCAGCACATTGCGGATGCTGCAGGTGCCGCCGGGCAAGTCACTGCCCTACGTGACGCCCCCAACGGCCACCACCGCTTTGAGCGGCGCATCGGTCGCCGACATCGCCATGCAGAAGGCCGCTGGCGTGTCGCGCTCCAGCGCGCTGTATCTGCCGGTGTCGCCATCGGACCCCGGCGGTGCCCAAGGTTTCGACCCCCAACAGTTCCTCGCCTTGCGCCACGCGGACTCCAGCCTATCGGCATCGGGCAAAGTACCCCCACGCCAAGTGACGATCAATTACGGACGGGCGTTCAAGGCATCCCCCGTCCAAGGGGTGACCTCCTCCGCATTGGCCCCCACCCTGAGCACGCGCGACACCACGGCCGACCCCACCAACACCTACTCCGGCTACCTGTTGGGACCGCTGGTGTACCCCAGCTATGTGACCCAAGGCGCCTTTGGCGACGGCGCCCACCCGGGCCAAAGCACCTTGGCCACCTCACCTCAGTTCGGCTTGATCGCGGGCATCAATCCGGTGGGGCTGGGCCAGGTCTTGTTCGTCAACTTGCCCTTGACCTACCTCAAGGGCCGAACCGACGCCTTGCCCATGCACGGTTTTCTGCACTACTTCAGCCACCAAATGCTGCGCCTGGCTCATCTGTCCGCCATGCCCAATGGCATTGCCGGCATCACGCTGGATTGGCACCTCGACGCCAAGGCAGCTCAAGGCCCCACCCAGCGTTTGATCCAAAAGAACGTTTTCCGCGAAGCGGGCGCGCTCTTCTCCATCGAGATGACCGCCGGCCCCGACCTGCTCACCGCCGGCGACGGGCGCGGGTGGAACTTGCCCGTGAACACAGCGGCCAAGACCATGCTGCGCAACTTCAACAACTTTGGCCACGCAGTGGGCAGCCACGGCGGTTGGATACACAACTTCTACGGCCCCAATGCCACCGAAAGCAACCAGCTCGCCAGCACCGGCGGCGCATGCCGCAACA
The DNA here is from genome assembly GCA_036279795.1 of Burkholderiaceae bacterium. GTDB lineage: Bacteria > Pseudomonadota > Gammaproteobacteria > Burkholderiales > Burkholderiaceae_C > Hydrogenophaga. The sequence goes on from DASUIK010000260.1 coordinate 10,893, forward strand.
CGGCCACACGACTGGACAACTTCGAACAATGCCTGGTGCTCAATCACCGAGAGGTCGACGCCACCATCAGTCGGACTGCCCGCAGCTATTCAGCCCCAGAAGGCAACAATCCGCCGTGGGCCATGGACTGGTTGGCTCGGCGCGGCGTGGTCGCCGCCTACTTTGGTGGTCACACCGGCCTGGGCATCACGCGCCAATACCGAGACGGGAACTTGCTCAACCCCTCGATCTGGGTGGTCCCCGTCACGCCCCAAGGCCTGTACGCCACTTACGAAGAGTTCCAGGCCTATCAGGTGCCCAAAGCCGACGTCACCCAGTGGTACCGCGACCTCATGGACTTCAACATCGCACAAAACACCTCGCGCATGGTGTACGCCCACCCGCCTGGCGC
>DASUIK010000261.1:0-14657 GCA_036279795.1 Burkholderiaceae bacterium
CTGCTGCACAACTTCGTGTCGCTGGGCTCGGTGGCCTTGCTGGCCGAAGCGGCGGCCTGCGCCCAGCGCGGCGGCATTGAGATGCCGGTGCTGGTGGACGTGCTGTCCACCGGCGGCGGCGCCGGCATCGCGCTGGAGCGCCTCAAGCCCTACCTGCTGAACGAAGACCCCAGTGGCCTGCAGTTCTTCATGAGCAACGCGCTCAAGGACCTGGGCTACTACGTCAACATGGCCAGCGACGCCTCGGCCCAACACGCCATCGCCGACGCCGTGGCCGGCACCTACGACCACGCCGTGCAACAAGGTGGCCCGCGCAGGCTGGTGCCCGAGCTCGTGGCCTTGCTCGCAGGGCGTTAAACCCACCCCGTTGCTTGCCCGCTGCGCGTGGCCGCATCCCCCTCAAGGGGCGACACCAGCCGTCCGGCAGAGCCGGCCCGGCGGTGTCTCCCGGTTTTACGCATGCCCGCGCCGTAGGGGTGCCGGGCAGCTCACCTCACGATGTTTCAGGAGTCACCATGTCCACCCATCGCATCGCCGTCATCCCAGGCGACGGCATCGGCCCCGAAGTCATGCCCGAAGGCCTGCGTGTGCTGGAAGCGGCCGGCAAGAAGTTCGGCATCGCCTTCCATTTCGACCACTTCAACGACTGGTGCACGCAGCACTACCTGAAGCACGGCACCATGATGCCGGACAACTGGCAGGCCCAGATCGGTGGCCACGACGCCATCTTCTTCGGCGCCGTGGGCACACCCGACATCGTGCCCGACCACGAGGCCGTGTGGGGTTCCATCATCAAGATCCGCCGCGAGTTCGACCAGTTCGTCAACCTGCGCCCGGTGCGCCTGATGCGCGGTGTGCCGGCACCCCTGGCCCACCGTCAGCCTGGCGACATCGACTTCCTGGTGGTGCGCGAGAACACCGAAGGCGAGTACTCGTCGGTGGGCGGGCGCATGTTCGAAGGGAGCGACAACGAGATGGCCATCCAGGAATCCATCTTCACCCGCCGGGGTGTGGACCGCATCCTGCAGTACGCGTTCGAGCTGGCGCGCAGCCGCCCGCGCAAGTCGCTCACCGCCGCCACCAAGAGCAACGGCATTTCCATCACCATGCCCTACTGGGACGAGCGCCTGGCCGAAATGGCCAAACGCTACCCGGATGTGAGCGTGAAGAAGTTCCACATCGACATCCTGTGCGCCCACTTTGTGCAGCACCCCGATTGGTTCGACGTGGTGGTCGCCTCCAACCTGTTCGGCGACATCCTCTCCGACCTGGGCCCAGCCTGCACCGGCACCATCGGCATCGCGCCCTCGGCCAACCTCAACCCCACACGCACCCACCCCTCGCTGTTCGAGCCGGTGCACGGCTCGGCACCCGACATCGCGGGTCAGGGCATCGCCAACCCGATCGGCCAGATCTGGTCGGCCGCGCTGATGCTGCAACACCTGGGCAAAGGCGACGCGCAACATGAAGCCGCCGCCGCGCACATCGTGCAGTGCATTGAAGACGTCATCGCCACCGGCCCGCGCACGCGGGACATGGGCGGCACGGCCTCCACGGTGGAAGTGGGGCAGGCGATCGCGGCGGCGGTTGCAGCAGGCTGAGCCTCACCGACGTCCACACAAAAAAGCAGAAGGAGACACACCATGCAACGCCGAAAATTCCTCCACCGCGCAGGCGCATCCGGTGCGGCCCTCGCGGCTGTCGCCGCGCCCGCCATCGCACAGACCGGACTGCCCGAGATCCGTTGGCGGATCGCGTCCAGCTACCCCAAAAGCCTGACCTCCATCTACGGCGCCATGGAGATGGTGACCAAGCGCCTGAGCGAACTGACCGATGGAAAATTCAACGTCTCGCTGCACGCCGCCGGCGAATTGGTGCCACCGCTGAGCGTGCTGGATGCGGTGCAAAAAGGCACGGTCGAAGCCGGCCACAGCGCCAGCTATTTCTACATCGGCAAAGACCCGGCCTTTGGTTTCCAGACCGCGCTGCCCTTTGGCCTGAACATGCGCCAGCAAAACGCTTGGCTGTACGAGGGCGGCGGGCAAGCCCTGATCGATGAGTTCCAAGCGGACTACAACGTCATCAGCATGGCCGTGGGCAACACCGGCGCGCAGATGGCCGGCTGGTACCGCAAGGAAATCAAAAGCGCGGCCGACCTCAAGGGACTGAAGTTCCGCGTAGGCGGCCTGGCGGGCATGGTGCTGTCCAAGCTGGGCGTGGTGCCGCAGCAGCTCGCAGCGGGTGACCTCTACACCGCCCTGGAAAAAGGCGTGATCGATGCGGCTGAATTTGTGGGCCCGCTGGACGACGAAAAACTGGGCTTGCACAAAACCGCCAAGTACTACTACTACCCCGGCTGGTGGGAAGGTTCGGCCACGCTGAGCCTGTTCATCAACCGCTCGGCCTGGGCCACCCTGCCGCCCATGTACCAGGCGGCCATGCGTTGTGCCACGGCCGAAGCCAACCAATGGCTCACCATGAAGTACGACACCGAAAACCCGCAGGCGCTGCGCCGCCTGGTGGCCGGTGGCGCACAGCTGCGCAGCTTCCCCAAGGACGTGACGGCCGCCTCCTTCAAGGCCGCCAACGAGCTCTACGCTGAGCTGGCCGACAAGAGCCCGGCCTTCAAGAAAATCTACGCCCACTGGTCCAAGTTCCGCGCCGAGCAGGTGATGTGGCAGCAGTTCTGCGACCTGCCCTTCGACAACATGATGGCCACCCTGCTGCGCAACCCCAAGGCATGAGGCTGGAACAGGCGCTGTCCATCGCCGAGCTGCGCCGCCAGGCACAGCGCCGGCTGCCACGTTCGGTTTTTGACTTCATCGACGGCGGCGCCGAGGACGAACACACGCTGCGCGACAACCGCGCCGCCTTCGAACGCGTGCGGCTGTTGCCGCGTGTACTTACCGACGTGCGCGAGCCCGACACACGTTGCACCCTGTTTTGCAGCGAGCACCGCGCCCCCATCGTCATCGCGCCCATGGGCTCGTGCATGCTGGCATGGCCCGAAGCCGACATCGCCATCGCGCGCGCTGCGGCAGAGCACGGCCTGCCCTACACGCTGTCCACCATGTCCACCACCGGCATCGAGCGCATGGCGCGGGCGGTGCAGGGCGAGTTGTGGTTCCAGCTGTATGTGCTCAAGGACCGTGCCTTCAACGAACAGCTGGTGCGCCGCGCCAGCGCCGCCGACTACCGGGCCCTGGTCGTGACGGTGGACCTGCAGGCCGGTGGCAAACGCGAGAAGGACTTGCGCAACGGCATCAGCGTGCCCCTGCGCATGACGCCGCGCCATCTGCTTGAAGGCATCACCCACCCGGGCTGGGCCTGGCGCATGCTGCGTGGCGGCCTGCCCGAGTTCGAGAACGTGCGCGGTTACCTGAAAGACCAGGGCGCCGGCTTGACCATCGCCGCCCGCGTGGGCCAAAACCTGGACGCGGGTTTTGGCTGGGACGACCTCCAGCGCTTGCGCGACCTGTGGCCCGGCCCGCTGCTGGTCAAGGGCGTGGAACACCCGCTGGACGCGGTGCGGCTGCAGGGGATCGGCGTGGACGGGTTGTGGGTGTCCAACCACGGCGGGCGCCAGTTGGACGGGGCCGCAGCCGCCGCCGACGCGCTGGCCTTGGTGGCCCAGGCCACGGCGGGCCAGTTGCCGTTGCTCGTCGACTCCGGCGTGCGCAGGGGTGTGGACATCCTCAAGGCGCGCGCCCTGGGTGCGACGGCAGTGGCCATTGGCCGACCGGCGCTGTTTGGCGCGGCGGTGGCGGGCCAAAGGGGCGTGGCACACGCGCTGGACATCCTCACCAGCGAACTGCGGCTGGCCATGAAGCTGGCCGGCACGCCGCGTTTGAGCGATGCCAACCACGACCTGCTGGCCAGCACCCACGGGGGTGCGGTCGGCACCAACCGCCTCACAAACGCTGCATGACGCGCACGAGGCGATCGCTATCGCCTGGCTTGGGCAGCGCAATGAGTCGCGCTGCCACATAGCTGTTCTGGGAATCGGGCTCCAGCGCGGCCGTGACCAGCCCGCCCAGTGGCTGCGCCAGGCTCACGTACCAGCCGCCTGCGGGCAAGCGCTGGCGCATGGCCTGCAGGCTGACTTGGGCTTTCACGATGCCACCCGCCTCCTGAATGGCACCGCGGCCGTCCTGGCGCTGCGCGGCCTCGATGGTGTCGAAAACATAGCGCTCGATCGCCACCGTGCGCGGGCTGGAGAGCGGCCTGACCCGCACCCCCAGCGCACGCAGCGTCTCAACCGCGCGCGCCTCGGTGGGCGCCAGCCAGTAGCCGCAGGGACGCGGCCGGGTCTGAGTGACCTGGAGCGCCAGCGACGAACGCCAGTCCACCACCTCGACGCGGTCGGCGCCGGTCTGGGCGTCCACCAAGGCGAGCTCGCGCCGCTCGGGCGTCTGCTGTGCAGCCACCACGATGTCGCCCTGGCAGGCCCGGGCCGACACCTCGCGGTCGGCCTCGCGCGCCAGCGTCACCAGCTCGGGGCCACGCGCTGCCACGCGTTGCACCAGGGCTTCGGCGGCCACCACATGGGCGTGCACGCGGCGCGCCAGGTTCTGTTTGCCCAGGCCCACGCCACGCGTCTCGTGCAGGATGCTGACCGCGTTGCGCAGCCCGCCGATGTTGCGCCAGGTGTCGGGCTGCACGCCGCCCATGGCCACCGGTGCCTTCGGGTCGGCTGTGGTGGTGTGGTACCACGATTCGCTCAGGCCCTCGGCCACCACGGCGCGCCGGATCGCGGGCAGAAAATCGTCCATGCCCGCCTGGTACACACCGGTGTTGAGGTTGCCCGTGGTGGCCGCCTGCAGCAGCACGTCGTACTTGGACCAAGCACCGAAACGGGTGACCCAGCGGTCGCCTGCGGTGAACTCGTGCATGTCGAGCACCACCTGCGGGCGAAAGCGCGTCGCCGTCTTGGCCAGCGCGCGCGCTTCGGGCGTGCGCAACAACAGGTGGTCGCGGTTGAGATCGATATCACGGCCGTTCGCGCGTTTGAACAGCGTGGCGCCGTCCGGGTTGGCATTCGGCAGAGCGACAACGTTGAGCTGGCGCAGCAGCTGCGCGTTCTCGGGTGTACTCCAGCGCTCCAGCAGCACCAGGATCGCCTCGCCCGGTGCCGGCTCATTGCCATGCTGCTGCGCCACCAGCATCAAGGTGGGCTTGGTCGCGTCGAAACGCGCCCCATGCGCCAGCAAGACCAGCGGCAAGGCGCGGCCCTGATCGCTGGTACCGACCGTCTCCAGCCGGACGTTGGGGCGGGCCTCCAGCGCCTGCAGCCGAGCCATCATCTGTTCGTAACTGGTGAAGCCCACTTGGGGCGCATCAAAACCTGGCGTGTCATAGACCACCGATGGCGGCGCAAAGCGCGCGTCAACCAGAGGGGGTTGCGGTTTGACCTTGGCAGGATCGAACTGCGCGTGGGCCTGCAGCGCCACAAGGCAGGCGCCAGCGGCGGCCAGTCGGATGAACCTGGTCTGGGTTGTCATGTTGGATTTCCCTGCTGGTGAACGCTCCGGGACGGCGTTCCGCCGCCAGGGTACAGGCTTTGTGAGGCAGGGCGTCATGCAGACCCCGGCGCTGCCCCGGTCAGGAACTGCAACAGCCGCCGGGTGGGTGCGGGGATTGCACCGGGCTTGACGCACATGTGCATGGGCCGGTCGGCCCAGTCGTCGGTCAGGCGGATGAAGCGCAGCTTCATGGTGTGGCGAAACGCGTCCACCGCGCCCTCGGGCAGCACCGCAATGCCCTGGCCGGCGGCCACCAGCCGGCACACGCCCTCGAAAGACTGCACCTGTATGCGCAAGCGCAAAAACTGGCCAGCGGCCTCGGCCGCGCGCTTCATGGCCTGGGTGAGGGCCGCCGAATTGTCCAGCCCCACAAACTCGTGCGCCAGCAACTGCTCAAATTGCACCGCGCGCGCCTTGAGCGGGTGGCGCTGCGGCACCACCACACACAGGCGGTCGTGCCCATAAGGCTCAAAACGCAGATCGGGCACGGGCGCCGAGGTCACCAGGCCCAGGTCGGCCAGGCCCTCGCGCACCGCTTCCACAATGCGCCCACTGCGCACTTCCTGCACGTCCACCTTGATGTCGGGGTGCAGGATGCTCCACTGCGCCAGCCGATCTGGAAGGTCCTGGCTCAGGGCCGAGGTGTTCGCAAACAGCCGCACGCGGCCCACTGTGCCCCGCGCGTAGTCGGACAAATCGCCGTGCATCACATCCACATCGCGCATCAATGTCTGTGCGTGGCGGGCCAGCGCCTCCCCGGCGGGCGTGGGCAGCACGCCGTTGTGGGCACGCTGCAGCAAAGGGGTCTGAAAGTGGTGTTCCAGCGCCGCGATGCGCCGGCTGGCCGCCGACAGCGACAGGTGGCACAAGGCGGCCGCACGCGACAGGCTGTGCAACTCCACTGCGCGCTGGAACAGCTGAAGGGAAACGAGATCGGGCAGCATGGCGTCGGGGCAAGAGGTGCGGCATTGTGCACCCAAGCCCGCGCGCTCAACCCCCCGGCTGGTTCAGCACAAACGGCGCCGCCGTGAACAGCCGCACCCCGTGCAACAGCGCGTCCTCATCGAAATCGAAATGCGGGTGGTGGTGCGGGTGGCAGATGCCTTTGGCGGCACTGCGTGCGCCGATGAGGGCGTAGGCACCGGGCGCGTGTTCGGTGAAGGCGCTGAAGTCCTCGCTGTTGGGCAGCGGGTTCATGGTATGCAATGGCACGTCCGGCAAGGCCCAGCTGGCGGCCTGGCGCAGCGCGGCGGCAGTGACGGGGTCGTTGACCACCGGTCGGTAGCCGGTGATGTAGTCCAGCCGCACGCTGGCACCGTGGGCCTGCGCCACGCCGTGGGCGATGCGTTCGATCAGCGCTGGCACACGCTCACGCACCTGGGGCGCATAGCAGCGCACCGAACCGGCGAGTTCGGCGCTGTCAGGAATGACGTTGAAGGCCGCGCCGGCGTTGAAGCGCGTGACCGAGAGGATCAAGGCTTCGTGCGCGTCAGTGTTGCGCGCCACCACGGCCTGCAGGTTGGCCACGATTTGCGCGCCCACCCAGATCGGGTCCACACAGCGGTCGGGGTTGGCCGCGTGGCCGCCTTTGCCTTGCACCGTGAGCACAAAACGGTCAGAGCTGGCCAGGGTTGGGCCGTCGAGCACGACGATGCGGCCGGTGTCCACGGTGGACATGACGTGGGCCGCGATGATCTGGTCCACACCCTGCATCACGCCCGCATTGACCATCTCTTGCGCGCCGCCCGGGTGCTGCTCCTCGGCGTGCTGGAAGAAGAAACGCACCTCACCTGGCCACTGCTCGCGCAAGCCCGCCAGCAGGTGCACGGTGCCCAGCAGCATCGCGGCGTGGCCATCGTGGCCACACGCGTGCATGGCGCCAGCACGGGTGGAGGCGTAGTCGCAGGTTTTCTGGTCCTGGATGGGCAAGGCGTCGATGTCGGCACGGATGGCCAGCACGCGCCCGGGCAGTCCCCCTCGCAGGGTGGCGACCAGGCTGGTGGGCGTGGGCCGGTGCAGCGCAAGCCCCTCGACCTGGCGCAACTCGCGCTCCAGGAAATCGGCGGTGTCGAACTCCTGGAAGGACAGCTCGGCGTTGCGGTGCATGTGACGACGCCATGCCACCACTTGGGCGTGTTGGGCCTGGGCGCGGGCCTGGATGAGCGGCGCCAGGGTGTTCAGGGCGGGCGTGCTCATTCGGCTTCGACCTTGCGAACCTGCACCACCTTGCGCACGCGCTCAAGGCTGGCGGCCATCATCTGGCCAAACTGGGCGGGCGTGTTGCCGATGGGCTGCACCCCCAGCTCTTTGAGCCGGCTCTGCAATGCAGGGTCTTTGAGGGCCGCCACGGCGGCGGCGTTGAGGCGCTCGACCACGGCGGCCGGCGTCTTGGCGGGGGCCACCAGGCCAAACCAGGTGATGGCCAGCTCGTTGAGCTCGGGGTGGCCCAGCTCCTTGAAGGTGGGCACGTTCGGCAAGGCGCTCAAGCGCTGGTCAGCACCCACAGCAAAAGGCACCAGCTTGCCGGCCTTGATGTGGGGTGCCGAGGAAGGAAACTGGTCGGACAACAGTTGGGTTTCACCGCCCAGAGCACCTGTGATCACCGGCCCCATGCCCCGGTAAGGGATGTGGCGCACCTGCACCTGCAATTCATCGTTAAAAGCTTCAATGACAAGATGGCCAATGGAGCCCGTGCCGGGCGAGCCAGCGGTGTAGTGCTCGGGCTTGGCGCGTGCCAACTCCACAAAACCCTTGAGGTTCTTCACCCCCAGGCTGGGGTGGGTAGAGAAGACCGAGGGGATGGAGGCCAGGGCGGTGATGGGCAACAAGTCCTTCAGGGGGTCGATGCGCGAGGCCTTGAGCAGCACCGGGTTGACCGCCAGTGTGCTGACCGTGCCCACGCCGATGGTGTAGCCATCGGGCGCGGCACGGGCCACGGCCTCGGAGCCGATAGAACCCCCGGCGCCCGCCCGGTTGTCCACCACCACCGACTGGCCCAGGGACTGCTGCATGCGGTCGGCCACCAAGCGGGCCACGATGTCGGTGGAGCCACCGGGTGCGAAGGGCACGATGAGTTTGACCGGTTTGTCCGGGTAGGACTGGGCGGCGGCTGGCAGGACCACAGCGCCAAGGCACAGGCTCAGGGTGCTCAACACCCAGGTGCGGCGGGAAGAAAAAACAGGCATGGCGGAACCTCGTTGAGAAGCCGCCGATTGTGCGTGACAGCCCATAGGTCGATCCAATACATTTTAGGCATTCGTTATTGATAAAACCTATAGCTCTAAACCCATGGCACATGACCCCACGGTGCTCTTCAACCGCCTGTTGGCGCGTGGCCGCCTGCGCCACCTGCAACTGCTGGCGGCGCTGGCCGACGCCGGCAGCGTGCAGGGTGCGGCCACCCTGGTGGGCATGAGCCAGCCCGCCGCCACGCAAGCCCTGGCCGATCTCGAAACCCTGCTGGGCACCGAGCTGTTCGAGCGCCACAGCCGCGGCGTGCGGTTGAGCCGCTTCGGCGCGGCTGTGGTGCCTGTGGCCCGCAATGTGCTTCAGGCCTTGCGCGCCACCACCGAAACCCTGTCGGCCCTGCAGGCGGGTGCGCAGGCCCTGCTGCGCCTGGGCACCATCCCGGCGGCAGCGGCGGGTTTGCTGGCGCCCACCCTGCCCGCTTTCATGCAGGCACACCCGGGCTTGCAAATCGAGCTGATCGAGGAGAACTCGGTGCACCTGCTGCCCGAGCTGGCCGCCGGCCGTCTGGACGCGGTCGTGTGTCGACGGCCCGGCGAATTGCCCGGCAACTGGGTTTTTGAACTCTTGCTGGCGGACGAACCGGTGGTGGTGCTCGCCCCTGGCGACGCGCTCACGCAGCGCCCGCGCGTGACGCTGCGCGACCTCGACAGCCGCGCCTGGGTGTTGCCACCACAAGGCACCGGCATACGTGCCTATTTCGACGCCCTTTGGGCCGGCCGCGAGCGGCGTCCGACGTTGTACCCGCTGGCCACGACAGCACTGACGGTGGTGCTGGAGGCCATGCGCAGCCAAGCGGTGGTCAGCCTCATGCCACGCAGCTTTGCCCAGTCTCTGGTGGATACCGGCCAAGCTGCCATCGTGCCGCTGAAACTGCCCAAGACAGGGCACACGGCACTGGAAGGCCTGGGACTGCTGACCACCGGCCAACCCGACCCACCGCCCCTGCGCGAGCTGCGCGAATGGCTGCGCCCGCTCGGGGGACGTCGCTGATCACATGCCCAGCAGCTTCTTGGCCTCGGCCAGTGCGGCCATGGACTCGGTGTGTTTGCCCTCCTTGTGCAGCTGCTCGCCCTGAGCACGCAGGCCCTTGACCTTGGTCATGGTGTCTGCGCTGAGCTGCGCGCTGGGCAGCTTGGCATCGATGGCCTTCATCTCATTGGGGCAGTTGTGGGCCAATGCCAGAAGCGGCGAACACGCAGCCGCCACGGCCAGAACAAACTTTTTCATGGTGTGACTCCGTCTGAGACCAACACATACAGGGACGGCGATGGCGCCGCATTTCGCACACTACACCCGGGTGACGCCGGTTCGCTTTGCCCCTGTTCTGTGCAGGGGCAAAGCGGTCATCCGCGGGGGTGGTGCTGGGCGTGCAGGTCTTTCAGCCGCTCTCGCGCCACGTGGGTGTAGATGGTGGTGGTAGAGATGTCGGCGTGGCCCAGCAGCAGTTGCACCGCGCGCAGGTCGGCACCGTGGTTGAGCAGGTGGGTGGCAAAGGCGTGGCGCAGGGTGTGGGGCGACAGCGGGCTGCGGATGCCGGCGGTGAGTGCGTGTTTTTTCACCAGGGTCCAGAACATCACCCGTGTCATGCCAGCACCTCGCGCGGTGACGAACAGGTCTTCGGTCTGCTGCCCGCCCAGGATGGCGCCACGGGCCTCCAACAGGTAGCGCTGCAGCCACTCACCGGCCAGCAGGCCAAACGGCACGAGGCGCTGCTTGTTGCCCTTGCCGGTCACGCGCAACACGTGTTCGCTCTGGCTGACCTCAAACGTGCGCAGCGACACCAGCTCACTCACCCGCAGGCCACTGGCGTACATCAGCTCCAGCATGGCGCGGTCGCGCAGGCCCAGGGGCGTGCCCACGTCGGGCGCGTTCAGCAAGGCCTCCACCTGGGCTTCGCTCAAGGTCTTGGGCACACGCAGCGGCTGTTTGGCCGCTTGCAGGCGCAAGGTGGGGTCGGCGCCGATAAGCCGCTCGCGCAAGGCCCAGCGGAAGTAGCGTTTGAAGACGGTGAGGCGGCGGTTGGCGGTGGTGGCGCGGGTCTGATCGTGCCGAGCTGCAAAGTAGCCGTGAAGGTCGGCCTCGCGGCACTCATGCAAGCGCTTGCCCTGCGTGGCCAGCCACTGGCCCAGCAGCTCCAGGTCGCGGCGGTAGGCGTCGAGTGTGTTGCGCGACAAGCCCTCCTCCAGCCAGAGGGCATCCACAAAAGCGGTGGCGTCCGCCTGGGCAGCCGCCACCAGTTCGCGCTCGATCACGCCACGCCCGGCCACCGGGCCGCCCCAAGGCCGGTCAGCCCCCATCGGGGGGCAGCGACCGGCACAGCGGCGGAGCATGGGGGCATCATTCAGTCAAGCTTGAGCTTTTGCTTTTCGACCACTTGCTTGTACACAGCCAGCTCGGCCTTGATCTGCTCGGTGAACTGGGCCGGCGTGTTGGCCACGATCAACGAACCGGTGTCCTCGATGCGCTTGCGCACGGCCGGGTCGGCCACGGCCTTCATGGCTGCAGCATGGATCTTGTTGATGATGTCGGGCGGCGTGCCCTTGGGCGCCAGCAGGCCGTAATAGGCCATGCGGTTCACGGCTTCCAGGCCCACGTCCTTGAAGGTGGGCACGTTGGGCAACACCGCCAGGCGCTGCGGCGCGGCCACCACTATGGGCACCAGCTTGCCAGCGTTGATGAAGGGCAGCGCCGACGGCAGGTTGTCAAAAATGATGGGCACCTGGCCAGCCACGGTGTCGTTGAGGGCCGGGCCGGCGCCACGGTAGGGAATGTGGGTGATGAAGGTACCCGTCAGGCTCTTGAACAGCTCGGTCTGCAGGTGCCCAATGCCACCGGTGCCCGAGGACGAGTAGGAGTACTTGCCCGGGTTCTTTTTCAGCTCGGCGATGAAACCCTTGTAGTCTTTGGCCGGGAAGCTGGGGTGCACCGCGATCACGTTGGGCGTGGCCGCGATGTTGGTGATGGCCACGAAGTCGGTCAGTGGGTTGTAGCTGATGTTGGGGTTGATCGCGGGATTGGCTGCGGTGGTGGACACCGTGGCCATGCCCAGCAGGTAACCATCGGGTGCGGCACGCGACAACTCGGTGGCGCCCACCACACCACCGCCGCCCGACTTGTTTTCCACCACCACCGATTGCCCCAGTTCCTTGCCCAGGGGCTCGGACATGACACGGGCCACGATGTCGGTGGTGCCCCCGGGCGCAAACGGCACCTGCAACTTGACCGGGCGGCTCGGGTAGGCCTGTGCGAACGCGGCACCGCTGAGGGTGGCCAAGGCGGCAAGGGTCAACACTTCACGGCGGAACATCATGTCGGGGGGCTCCTGTTGAGATGAAAAAACTCGCGGCCCAGGATCGGCTGCGCCGCAGTGCCTGTGAATATAAATGAGCGTGATGGGTTCCCATCTGCATGGAATCCCCCAAGGGCAAACCCTTGTATCCTCGCGCCGGTGAACTTCGCCCAACTCCTGTTTCCCGACTTTTCGCTCATCCTCATCGGCTACCTGCTGTGCCGGCTGACCGCACTCAACCGCAAGGTGTGGGAGCAGGTGGACAGCCTGGTGTATTACTTCCTCTTCCCCACCCTGCTGTTTCGCTCCATCGTCAAAAGCCCGCTGGACCTCGGCGTCACCTCGGGACTGATTGGTGCGGGCCTGAGCATGGCGTTGGTGGCCATCGCCCTGTCGTACTCGCTGCCCCGCTGGCCCTGGCTGGGCAGGCACCTGGACGTGCGGCTGCACGCCGCCAGTGCGCAGGTGGGCTTTCGCTTCAACTCCTTCATTGCGCTGGCGCTGGCCGACAAAGTGGCGGGGCCACAAGGTCTGCAGTTGATCGCGGTGCTGATCGGTTTTTGTGTGCCCATCTTCAACACCGGCGCGGTGTGGCCCATGGCCCGCCATGCCCAGCGCGGCTTTGCGCGCGAACTGCTGCGCAACCCCCTGATCATCGGCACCAGTTGTGGACTGGCCGCCAACCTCCTGGGCCTGCAGATACCGCCTTGGCTCGATCCCACGGTGAACCGCATCGGCCAGGCCTCGCTGGCGCTGGGCCTGATGGCCGCCGGTGCCGGCATGCAACTGGGCAGCCTGGCCAGCGCCAAAACATTGGGCGTGGCGGTGCTCTCGCTCAAACACTTTGTGCTGCCACTGGTGGCGCTGGGCATGTCGCGCCTGTTCGCACTGGACCCCACCCAGACCCTGGTGCTGCTGATGTTCTCGTCGGTGCCCACCGCGTCCAGCTGTTACGTGCTGGCCGCGCGCATGGGCTACAACGGCGCCTACGTGGCCGGCCTGGTCACGCTGTCCACGCTGCTGGGCATGGTGAGCCTGCCATTTGCGCTGGGGGTGCTGGGCTCACTGGGCAGGGGCTGACATACCCGCAGCTGGCGCGCCCGGGGACACCAGATCCAAACGCCGCTTCAAGCGCGCAGCTTCTTCGGCCTGCCCAGCCGCTTGCGCGCGTGCCAGAGCCACATGCAGCCACGCCATCAAGGGGCGGCGCCAGCCCTGCGCGCTGGCGGCGTCCACCGCCGAGTGCACCACGGCATCGTTCGCGCGCTCGGAGCGAAGCAACACCCCTGCGGCCACCAGGCGCGACAGCGGGTCGGCGATGGCCGCCACATGGGGGGCAGCCATGTCCGGCGCTAGGCCCACGAGCGAGCGGTGCGCCTCGGGCAGGTGCGGGGCGTCGGCGGGCGTGGCCTGGGCCAGCAGGTAGCGGGCGTAGGCGACCTCTGGTACGGCCGCGTCGGGCGCCACGGCCTGGTAAGCGGGGCAGGTGGTGAACACTAGGCTGGCCACCTCGGCCGCGCAGTGCACCAGCTCCAGGCGCGCCACACGCGCTGGTGCCCCGGTGCGGGCCACCTCGGCGCGGGCACGCGCCAGCTCCAGCGCGGCCACGCGCGTGTTGCCGGCCAGGTACGCCGACACCGAGCGCTCCATCGCACCCTGTGCGTTGACGGCCCAGTCAGGCGGCGGTGGGGTGCTGCTGCATCCGATGACTGCAGCGGCGATCACGCTTGAGGCAAGGCGTTTCATGGAAGTCGTATCTCGGTGTCGCGGGCAAAAGGCCACTTGCGGTTGACCTCGTTGACCAAGGCCTCGACCTTGCGCAGGCTGGCCTCAACCTCGCTGCGCAAAGCCCCCAGATCGACCGTGGCCTCGCGGGTGTTGCTGGCGATGCCCTGCGCCTCGACCAGCACCGCGTCCACCTTTTTGAGGCTTTGCCGAGCCTCTCCCAAGGCGGTGTTCATCTGTTGCACCAGGGCTTGTACATCGGTGACCAGACCGCCCTCGCCCAGCACGCGCCGATCGGCGTTGACCACCAGGCCTTCGGTGCGCTGCGTCAGGCTGTTGAGTCGGGCCATGAGCGTCTCGGCCTGCGCCAGCGTGGCGGCCAGGCGTTGGCGGTCGGCCTCGTTGCCGGCCAGCACACCCAGCGCACCTTGCGGGCCATTGAGCTTTTCGGTCAGCAACTGGGTTTGCTGCAGCGTGGTGTTCAGGGCCGACTGTGCGTTGGTCATGCTGGTCAGGTTGTTGAGCAGTTCGCGCGCGGTGGCCACCACCTGCGGAATTTCGGCCGTGGCATCGCCCAACAGCACGCGCCGCTCGGCGCCGTCGGGCAGCGGCGGGTCGTCCAGCACACCGCTGAAGGCGCGCAGGCGCACACTGCCCACCACACTGCGCTCCATGGTGAAGACGCTGCTCTGGCGCAGCCAGCGCGCATCCCGCGTGGGCACGTCGATGAGGATGCGGGCGTTGCCTTCCTTGGACAACTCGATGCGGCGCACGCGGCCAATGGGAAATCCCGAAAAAGTGAGGTCCATGCCCACCGTCACGCCTTCGGAGTCGTCGGCCACCAGCACCACGGTCTGATGGGCTTCGAAGGC
>DASUIK010000262.1:0-3207 GCA_036279795.1 Burkholderiaceae bacterium
CTCAGCCACCAGGGGCAGCTGATCCACCAAGGCCACAGCCTGCAACTGGACCACGCCTGGACCCTCTCGCCCGACACCAACGGCCCCCGCTTCGTGGCCGACCACGTGCAAGCCGATGCCCGCCTGGTGCAGGTGCCGGCCGCGTTGGCGCGCTGGCAACTGCAACTGAACGCACCGCTGGTGCTGCGCTGGCTGGCCGAAGGCGCTGCGCTGGACCCCGGCAGCCTCAACCTGAACGCACCCAGCCTGGGCACCACCCCGCTGGCCCTGCGCTGGGACAGCAGCCGCTGGTTCACCGCCGGTGCCGACGCCGGCCTGAGCACCGGCGGCAGCCTGAGTGGCTTGCCCCTGCGCTGGCTGGACCAACTCGCCCGCAGCGACGAACGCCCGGACGGCCTGCTGGCCGAGGCCCACCTGCAAGGCGACATGGTGTTTGACGCCCGCTGGACGCTGCGCCTGCCGCTCACCGGCACCGACGGCGCCCAGGGCGAATTCAACATCGAACGCCGCAGCGGTGACCTCGCGCTCAAGGCCGACCCCAACACTGCCGGCAGCGGTCCGCTCGCCGCCGGCGTGAGGCAGGCCCTGCTGGGCCTTCAACTGACCGGTGCCGACCTCAGCGCCCGCCTGTTGTGGGAGAGCCAGCGCGCCGGCCAGGTGGACGCGCGCGTGCGCACCCGCTGGGCAGGCGGCTTGGCACAACCCGAGTGGCCTGCCGATGCCCCCGTGGCCGCCAGCCTCAAGGCCACACTGCCCCAGGTCGGCCTGTGGTCGGTACTGGCCCCACCTGGCTGGCGCATGAGCGGCAGCCTACTGGCCGATGCCGAACTGCGTGGCAACCGCGCCAAGCCCGAATGGAGCGGGCAACTGCGTGGCGATGGCCTGGCCCTGCGCTCCCTGGTGGAAGGCATCGAATTCGCCGGCGGTGAGTTGCGCGCCAGCCTGCGCGGCGAAGAACTGCTGATCGAACGGCTGCAGATCGCCGGCCCCGGTGGGGCAGCCACCGGCGGCCAGCTGCGCGCCAGCGGCAGCGCGAGCTGGGCAGCGGTCACCGCCACCGACGGCCGCCGTGTGCGCCAGCCCCTGCTGCAACTCCAGGCCCAGGCCGAACACTTGCGCGTGTCGGTGCGCGCCGACCGCCGCCTCACCGTGAGTGGCGACGTCCAGGCCCGCCTGCAAGGCAAGGACCTGCAACTGCGCGGCGGCCTGAGCGTGGACCAGGCCGCCTTCGTGCTACCCGACGAGCAAACCCCACGCCTGGGCGACGACGTGGTGGTGCGTGGCCGCGGCACCTCCACCGGGCAACCCAGCAGCGGCGAGCGGGTGGTGCCCGACGTGCTGCTCAAGCTGCGCCTGGGCGACAACTTCCAGGTACGAGGTCATGGGCTGGACACCCGGCTGGCCGGTGATCTGGAATTGCGCAGCACGGCCGCCCAACCGGCGCCCCGGCTGCTCGGCGAAGTGCGCACCGTGCGCGGCACCTACCGTGCCTACGGCCAGCGGCTGGACATCGAACAGGGGGTGGTGCGTTTCGCCGGTCCCTACGACAACCCTGCGCTGGACGTCTTGGCCATCCGCCCCTTTACCAGCCAACGCGTGGGCGTGCAAATCCGGGGCACCGCCCAGGCGCCGCAGGTGCGCCTGTACTCAGACCCCGAACTGCCCGACAGCGAAAAACTCGCCTGGCTGGTGCTGGGGCGCAGTGCCAGCGGCGGCGGCGCCGAGGCCGCCGTGCTGCAACAGGCCGCCATCGCCCTGCTCAGCGGTGGCAGCGGCGCCAGCCCCTTGGACGGGCTGTTCGGTCTGGACGAAATTTCGGTGCGCGGCGCCGGCGAAACCACCACCAACGCCAGCGGCGAAACCGTCAGCGGCACCACCGTCACCCTGGGTAAGCGCATCTCCAACCGGTTGTATGTGGCCTACGAACGCAGCCTCGCCAGCACACTGGGGACGCTGTCGCTGTTCTACGACGTCTCCAAACGCCTCACCCTGCGGGCGCGCACCGGTGAAGACAACGCTGTGGATCTGATTTTCACCTTGCCGTATGACTGAACCCCCACGCTCCACCGCTGCGCGGGTCGCTGCCCCCCGAGGGGGTTGACCTGACTTGGGGCGGCCCGGCGCTAGGTCAGAGCGTTTTGGTTCAGGCGCTGACGTTCAAGGTCGTGCTGGCCGGGGCGGCCCCACCCACCTGCAAATAGCGGTTGATGGAGGACACGCTTTCGGCCACCGACGACGGGCCAGCCACGCCAGTGCGCCGTGTCGCAGGCTCAAGCGCGCGCAATTCGGCGGGCACTTCGGCGGTGGCGGCACGCCCTACCTTTGCCACCGAAGGGCTGGTGTCGCCCGAACGCCGCGCCTGACTCGCCTCGTCCTGTGCCTGCCCCGAAGCCTCCCGCAAACGGTCGGCCCGTTGGTTCAGCTGGTTGGCCTGGTTGCGCGCCTGCGCACTTTCGGCGGCCAGACGCTGCGCACGCCCCTCGGCCTGCGCAGCCGCTCGTTCGGCCTGCACCCGCTGCACCGGCACATAAGCCCCCACGCTGTTGATGGCAGCCACCGGGCAAACTCCGTCAGTTGGACGCGCTCTCGCCGCCAGCGTTTTGCGCGGCCGCCGCTTGCGCATACACGTTTTGAGCAGCCTGCGTCGCCGCCTGCGCCCGCGGCGAAGCCTCGGCCTCATCCTGGCCGCGCGCTTGTGCCGCACGCTCCGCCGACTCGGCACGCTCGCGCGCCTGGGGGCTGATGGTGACGACGGCAGACGGACGTTGCACCGGCTCTGGTGCGGCCGGCGTTGCCGTGGCAGAAGAAGAAGACCGGTCCGTTGGTGTGCTGGACGCCACCCGACCGTAACTGTTGGCCACTGTGCTGATGGGGGTCATGTACGCTCCCACGACACGCCGGAAAAGCCGGCGCTCTTGACATTCTTCACAATTTTAGGGTGCTGCGCCCGTCGGGACAAGGCCCGCACCGTTGCCCGGTAGAATCCACGCGCCCCGCCGCCATAGTTCAATGGATAGAACGAGCGCCTCCTAAGCGCTAGATGCAGGTTCGATTCCTGCTGGGGGCGCCACATTCCCACTTCGCACGTACCTCCCCGATGTCCGAGGACAGCCAGCTCCTGATCCCGCCGTCCTTCATCGCGCTGTACTTGCCCGAAGGTCGCATCAAGCCCACGCTGCCGCGCGACGAAATCGCGCAGCGCTACGA
>DASUIK010000263.1:0-4837 GCA_036279795.1 Burkholderiaceae bacterium
GCCATGGACAAGAAATGCGGCGCATTTCACGCCTTGGCGGCGCAATTCACACCGCCCACGGGCGGTTTCGTCGCGCGGCGGTCGCGCCGCTCCGCAGGCGTCGGCACAGTGCGCCCCATGCAACTCACACCCGTCATCGCCATCCACCTCTGCGCTGCCAGCAGCGCCTTCCTGATCGGTCCCTGGGTCATCTGGGCCCGCCGTGGCGCCCAGCAGCTGCCCCGCCTGCACCGCGCCCTGGGTTATGCCTGGGTCACGCTGATGCTGATGACCGCTTTGTCCGCGATGTTCATCCGCAGCAACACCCTGCCCAACATCGCGGGCTACACCCCCATCCACCTGCTGGTGCCGGTGACCCTGGTCACGCTGTTCCTGGCGTTTCGCCACCTGGCGCGGGGCAACATCCGCCGCCACCGGGCCAACATGGTGGGGCTGTACATCGGCGCCTGCGTGGTGGCAGGAGGCTTCACCCTGTTGCCCAGCCGCTACCTGGGCGGCCTGCTGTGGCGCGGACTGGGCCTGATCTGATCTTTTTCCAAGGAGCACACATGCACACCCCCCGTCACAACCCATCTCTCGAACGCCAAGCCCAGCGCCGCGCCAAGGCGCAGTTCGGCTGGTTGATCCACGCCGGCGTCTACCTGGCGGTGAACACCGGGCTGCTGTTGCTGGCCTGGGGCCTGGGCCGGCACTGGGTGGCCTTTCCGGCGCTCGGCTGGGGCCTGGCCTTGGCCATCCATGGCCTGGCTGTTTGGGCACGGGGCAGCTCGCTGCAACAACGCCTGCTGGCACGTGAGCGCCAACGGCTGGGGCTGGGCCAGAGGCCATGAAGCGCCTGCTGTTGGGCGTGGCCATGTGTCTGGCACTGTGCCAAGGCACCGCACAGGCCGCCATGGCCCTGGCGGAGTTGCCGGGCCAGCCGGGTGACGGCCCCGTGACGCTGTTCTACCCCAGCAGCACGCCGGAAGGCCCCGTGCAACGCGGCCCCTTCGTGCTGTCGTTGGCAACCGACGGCGTCCTCCAGCCGAGCAACGGCCGGCTGATCGTGATCTCGCACGGCTCCGGCGGCGCGCCCTGGGTGTTCACCGACCTGGCGCGTGCCATGGTGGAGGCCGGCTTTGTGGTCGCGCTGCCGCGCCACCGGGGCGACAACCACATGGACCCCGGCACGCCCGGACCACCCAGCTGGCGGCAGCGTCCGGCCGAGGTCTCCCGCGCCATCGACGCACTGGCCCAGCACCCCATGTGGTCGAACCGCCTGTCCCTGGACAAGGTGGGCGTCTACGGCACCTCAGCCGGAGGCCACACGGCGCTCACCCTGGCCGGAGGGCGCTGGTCGGACACAGCGTTCCTGCGCCACTGCGAAGCCCACCTGGCAGCCGATTTTTCCTCCTGCGTCGGATTTGTCACCCGACTGCGAGGCAACCTCTGGGACCCGCTCAAAAAAGCTGTTGCCATGGGGGTGCTGCGCCAGCGCTTCACCGACCCCACTTGGCACACCCACCACGACCCCCGGGTGGCCGCCGCGTTGGCGTCCGTGCCCTTCGCTGCCGATTTCGACATGGCCTCGCTCGCCGCGCCCCGCATCCCCCTCGGCCTGGCCACGGGCGACGGCGACATCAACCAAGTGCCGCGTTTCCACTCACAGGCCGTGCTGGCCGCCTGCGTGCCCTGCGAACACGTGGTCGATCTACCACGCGGCGGGCACGGCGCCTACCTGTCGCCCTTGCCGCCGTTCAAGCCCGACTCCATCGAAGCCGCACTGCTGAACGACCCACCCGGCTTCGATCGCGCCACGCTGGCCGAAGCGCACCGCGCCATGGTCGGCTTTTTTCTCCGCCACCTGAAAGGCGACAATCCATGAAACGCACCATGACCACCCTCACCGTCACCGCCGCCCTTTTGCTGCCCTTGCTGCTGCTGGCGGTCTGGCTGGGTGGCCCCCGCCCGGTGGCCCGCATGGACAGCATCCACCTTCCCTTCGCACAGGCCGACTTCTCCGGCCTGCCAGCCCCCAGCCACTTCGCGGCACGCGATGGCACCACGCTGGCCTTTCTGCGCTACCCAGCCATGGGCACCGTGTTGAACCGCCGCCTGGTGCTGGTGCACGGCTCCTCCAGCCGGGCGCGCTCCATGCACGTGCTGGCACGCGCTCTGGCGCAGGCGGGCTTCGAGGTGGTGTCGCTGGACATGCGCGGGCACGGCGACTCTGGCGCACGGGGCCACATCGCCTACGTGGGCCAGCTGGAAGACGACGTGGCCGACTTCATGCAAGCCCAGCCATTTGCCGGCCCCAGCTCCCTGGTGGGCTTTTCGTCGGGGGGCGGCTTCACCCTGCGCCTGGCGGCCAGCGCACAAGGCCGCTTGTTTGACCGCTACCTGCTGCTGTCGCCCTTTCTGCACCACCAGTCGCCCGTCACCCGCCCCGACGCCGGCGGCTGGGTTTCGGTCGGAATGCCACGCCTGGTGGCATTGAACGTGCTCAACGCCCTGGGCATCAGTCACCTGAACCACCTGCCAGTGCTGCGGTTTGCGCTGGATGCCGGCATACAGTCTGAACTGACGCCCAGCTACAGCCACACCCTGGCAGAGAACTTTCGCCCCCACATGGACTGGCGCGCCGATCTGGTGGCAGCCCAGGGCCAGGTGCAGGTGCTGGCGGGCACCCACGACGAGATCTTCATCGCCGACCGCTATGCCGAGACCCTGACCCAAGCGGGCCGCGCCCTGCCGGTGACCCTAGTGAACGGTGTGGACCACATGGGCATGACCCTGGACCCGCGAGGCATCGCCGCCGTGGTCAAAGCGGCGCATTGAGCAGCGCAACAGACAACCCATGCACATCGACTGGCCTTCCAAACTCCGCCACGCGCTGGTGACCGCGCTGTTCAGCCTGAGCGTCGCCGCGCTCCAATGGGCTTTTGCGCCCGAACGCTCGCCCATCGCCCTCGCCAGCTACTCGCTCTGCATCGGCCTGATCACCTGGGCCGTCATCGATCTCGGGCGCCATGCCTTCGCATCGGCCCGCGAAACCGGCTGGCCCAGCGGCTGGCGGGGCGTGGTGCTGGTGGCCCTGGGCATTGCCCTGGGTTACAGCTTGGGCAATGCGTTGGGTGAACTCATCTGCCGACACCTGGGCCTGTACCGAGGCGGACCTCCTGTGGACATCCAGGCCGAGGTGCGCAGGGGCATGCTGGTGACGCTGGTGGCCGGCGCCGTGGGCAGCTTCCTGTTCTACATCTGGGGCAAAAGTGCCTACCTGCAGCGGCAGATGGTGCAGGCCCGCAGCCAGGCCACGGAGGCCCAGCTCAAGCTGCTGCAAAGCCAGCTGGAGCCCCACATGCTGTTCAACACCCTGGCCAACCTGCGCGTGCTCATCGCCACCGATCCGGCGCGGGCACAAACCATGCTGGACCACCTGAACGCGTTTCTGCGCGCCACGCTGGACGCCTCGCGCGCCACCCAGCACCCCTTGGTCACCGAGTTCCAGCGCCTGGGCGACTACCTCGAACTCATGGCCGTGCGCATGGGGCCACGCCTGCGCTACCGACTGGAGCTGCCCCCCGACCTCGCCAGCCACCCGGTGCCCACCCTGCTGCTGCAACCCCTGGTGGAAAACGCTATACGCCACGGGCTGGAACCGCACGTGGCCGGTGGTGAGCTGGTGGTACGCGCACGGCACGACGGCCCGCACCTGTGGCTGGACGTTCAGGACAGCGGCGCCGGCATGCGCGCCGATGCCAACGCCGGCTTTGGTCTCACGCAGGTGCGCGAACGCTTGCACAGCGCGTACGGAAGCGCTGCCCAGCTCACCATTGGCCCCCTGGCCGGCGGTGGCACACTGGCCAGCATCCAGCTGCCTCACACGCCCCCGGCACCATGAACGCCACCGCCCTCATCGCCGAAGACGAGCCCCTGCTCGCGCAGGCACTCCAAGCCGAACTGGCCCAGGCCTGGCCCGCGCTGCGCGTGCTGGCCGTGGTAGGCGATGGCGCCAGCGCGGTGCGCGAAGCCCTGGCGCAGCGTCCCCAGGTCTTGTTCTTCGACATCCGCATGCCGGGCCTGGGGGGCCTGGAGGCAGCCGCCGAACTGGCCGATGCCTGGGACAACGCCCACGCACCCTTCCCTGCGCTGGTCTTCGTGACGGCCTACGACCAGTACGCGGTGCAGGCCTTCGAGCGCCAGGCGGTGGACTACCTGCTCAAGCCGGTGACGCCCGAACGCCTGCGCATCACGGTTGCACGGCTGCAAGAACGCCTGGCGCTGCAAAGTGCAGACGACGATGCGGCGATGGCCAAACTGCGCGCACTCTTGGCCCCGCCAGCGTCGTCCGAAGCGCCGCTGCGCTTTCTGCAGGTCGGTGTCGGCACCGAAATCCGCATGGTGCCGGTGGACGACATCGTCTGTCTGGACGCGGCCGACAAGTACGTGCGCGTGCTCACGGCCGACCACGAGTACCTGGTGCGCACACCGCTCAAAGAGCTGCTGCCCCGCCTGGACGCCGAGGTCTTCTGGCAGGTGCACCGGGGCACGGTGGTGCGCGCCACGGCCATCGCCGCCGTCACCCGCGACGAGACAGGCAAACAGCGGCTGCGCCTGCACGGCTGCCAGGAACGCCCGGTGGTGAGCCGGCTCTACGCCCACCGCTTCCGGGCGATGTAGTCAGTCGAAGACGATCTCGGCTTTTTGCTGGTGAGCCTGCGCCGTCCAACTGGCCAGGGCGGCGTCGCTGGGATAGAACAGCGCGCGTTCATCGAGCTGGATTTCGCAACGCGCCCCGTGCCGTTCCAAAGCGATGCGCACCGGCAGGCCCCGCACCAGTTCACCTTGTTCCGTC
>DASUIK010000264.1:0-2378 GCA_036279795.1 Burkholderiaceae bacterium
CATGGCCGACAGGTTCCAGGTGATCACCCAGTCGGGGTTGAAGCGGCGGATCTGTGTCCACACGGCGGCCTGGTCACGCCCCGGCATGGGGTTGGGGAACAGGTTCAGCTCGAAGCCCTCTTTCTCGGCCAGCGTCTTGAGAATGGGAATGGGCTCCTGGCCGAAGGCGTAGTCGGGGTAGATGAAGCCGACCTTCACGCCCTTGAGGTTGCCCTTGCTCTGGTTCTTGATGTACTGGATGTTGTTGGCCATTTGGCCCCAGTAGGTCGGGCCGATGGGGAAGATCCACTTGAAGACGTCGCCGTCGATGGCGTCGCCGCGGCCCACGAAGGACTGCAGCATGATGTTGCCATCGCTCATGGCGCGCGGCAGCACGGCGCGCGACACCGGCGTGGACAAGGTGTCAAAGATCATCACCCCTTCGCGCTTGAGCTTCTCGTAGCACTCGATGCCACGTTGTGGCTCGTTGCCATGGTCTTGCGCAATGATCTCGATGGGGCTGCCTTCCAGGCCCCCCTTGGCGTTGAGGATTTCAGCGTAGTCTTTGGCCGCCTGCACGATTTGGGGTGTGACAAAGGTGTAGGCCTTGCTCAGGTCGTAGCACAGGCCAAACTTGACCGGCGGCTGCTGCGCCGACGCGGCGGACGCGCCCAGCAGCAGGGCGACACCTGACAAGGTGGACAACAGAGCTCGTTTCATCGCATGTCTCCTGCGTACGCTTGATTTGCCGTTCGCTGGGCACCAAGTACGCGCATGCCCGGAACGTGTCTTTGGGTGGTCAGCTGAGCCAGCGCTTGCGTCGGCTGTAGTGTTTGATGTCGTGGAAGTTCTTGCCTTCCGAGCCACCCAGGTAGAACTCCTGGATGTCGGGGTTTTTCTTCATGGCCTCGGCGCTGTCGTGCATCACGATGCGGCCGTTCTCCAGCAGGTAACCGTGCGACACCACCTCCAGCGCGGCGATCGCGTTCTGCTCCACCAGCAGCACCGACAGGCCCTCCTGCTGGTTGATGCGCTTGACGATGTCAAAGATCTCGGCCACCAGAAAAGGCGCCAGACCCAGGCTGGGCTCGTCCAGCATCAGCAGCTTGGGCTGCGTCATGAGGGCGCGGCCAATGGCCAGCATCTGCTGCTCGCCACCCGACAGAAAACCCGACTGCGCCGTGCGCCGCTGGTGCAGGCGCGGGAAGTAGGCGTAGACCATGTCGCGGTTGCGGTTCATATCGGCACGCGAACTGCCCACCACGGCCGATGCGGCCACCAGGTTCTCGTCGGGCGTGAGGTGCTCGAACACGCGCCGGCCCTCCAGCACCTGTACGATGCCGCGCTTGACCCGCGCCTGTGGCGCCAGGCCGGCGATGTCCTGACCCATGAAGCGGATGTCGCCGCGCGTGACCTCGCCGCGCTCAGGCACCAGCAGGCCGCTGATGGACTTGAGCGTGGTGCTTTTGCCCGCGCCGTTGGCGCCCAGCAGCGCGACCATGCCGCCCTGCGGCACCTCGACCGACACGCCCTTGATGGCCAGGGCGACGCGGTCGTAGATGACCTCGATGTTGTTGAGCGTGAGGATGGGTGTGTTGCTCATCTCGTCTCTCACTTGCGCGCGTAGCCAAAGGGCCAGACCAGCAGGTAGTTGCGCACGTTGCCGTACATCTTGCCCAGGCCCATGGGCTCGATCAGCAGCACCGCGATGATGGTGGCGCCGTAGACCATGTGCGGGATGTGGGCCAGGGTTTCGACCCCGATGTCCAGACCGAACAGCTTGGCCACCCAGGCGACGAAGGTGTTCATCTGCCCCGGCAGCAACAGGATGAAGGCGGTGCCGAAAAAGCTGCCGATGATGCTGCCCAGCCCACCCACGATGACCATGGCCAGCAGCTCGATGGACACGTTGACCGCGAACTGCTCGGGCGTGACCGCCTTGTAGAAGCCGAAGATCAGCAGCGAGCCGCTGACACCGCCAATGAAGGCTGAGGTCGCGAAGGCCACCAGCTTGAAGTAGAAGCTCTGCACCCCAATCACGGCCGCCGCAAAGTCCTTCTCGCGCACGGCCACCAGGGCGCGGCCCAGCGCGGTCCGGCGCAGGTTGAGCATGAAGAGGGTGACAAAGATCACCCAGGCCAGCACCACGTAGTAAATGCCGGCTTCGGACGTGACCGTCTGGCCCAGCAGCTTCATGGGGGGCGATTGCAGCGTGGCCGACACGCCGCCGCTGATGGCGGGCACGTGGGAAATCACCCAGTCCATCACGAACTGCATGGCCAGCGTGGACAGCGCCAGGTACAGACCCTTGACGCGCAGCGCGGCAAACGCGAACACCACGCCCACCACGGCCGCCGTGATGCCGCCCAGCACCACCGCGATTTCCCATGGCACGCCGT
>DASUIK010000265.1:0-17612 GCA_036279795.1 Burkholderiaceae bacterium
CGGGTGCGCTTGCGGGTCATCTCCAACAGACCGAGCTGCGAAAAATCGCCCAGCATGGTTTTCACACGGTCACGCGCGAGCTGCTTGCGGAACTCGGCCAACACCGCATGGCGGTGTTCGTCGCGCACCATGTCAATGAAATCGACGATGACGATGCCGCCCAGGTTGCGCAGGCGCAGTTGGCGTGCAATGGCTTGCGCGGCTTCGAGGTTGGTCTTGAACACCGTGTCATCGAAATTGCGAGCCCCCACAAAACCGCCCGTGTTCACGTCCACGGTGGTCAGCGCCTCGGTCTGGTCGATCACCAGATAACCACCTGACTTCAAATCCACGCGCCGGCTCAAGGCACGCGCGATTTCCTCGTCAACGTTGTGCAGGTCGAAGATGGGGCGCTCGCCGGTGTAGAGCTGCAAGCGCTTGAGCGTGGCCGGCATGAACTCGGTGGCGAATTGCTGCAGCAGGCCAAATTGTTCGCGCGAGTCGATGCGGATGGATTGCGTCTGGGCGCCCACCAGGTCACGCAGCACGCGTTGCATGAGCGTCAGGTCCTGGTGCAGCAAGCTGGCTGGCGGCTGGCGGGTGGCGGCGTCACGGATGCGGTCCCAGGTCTTGCGCAGGTAGGCGATGTCTTCGGACAACTCCTCGTCGGTCGAATCCTCGGCATTCGTGCGCAGGATGAAGCCGCCGCCCGCCGCGCCGCCTGGCAAACTCGTGAGGCCGGTCAGACGCTGACGCAGGGCCTCGCGTTGCTCGGTGGGGATTTTCTGTGACACGCCCACGTGGTTGTCTTGCGGCAAAAATACCAGCAAACGCCCGGCAATACTGATCTGGGCGGTAAGGCGCGCGCCCTTGGTGCCGATGGGGTCCTTGAGCACCTGCACCATGAGTGCCTGCCCCTCAAACACCTGTTTTTCAATCGGCAACACGCCGTCACCCCCGCTGCCTGCCGCGCTGGCCGTGACATTGCGGTCCTTGGGGCCGTGTTTGGCGTTGATCTGCGGCATGAGGTCGGCCACGTGCAGAAAGGCCGCCCGCTCCAGCCCGATGTCGATGAAGGCCGACTGCATGCCAGGCAAAACGCGCGAGACCTTGCCCAGGTACACGTTGCCCACCAGGCCCCGCTCCAAGGTGCGTTCCAGGTGCACTTCCTGCACCGCGCCCTGCTCGATCACGGCAACCCGCGTTTCCTGGGGCGCCCAGTTGATCAGAATGTCCTGGCTCATCGGATGTGTGCGTAGATGGATTTCAAAGCAGCCGCACGCCCGCGGCCTGCAGCACCTGTGCGGTTTCGAAGGCGGGCAAGCCCATGATGCCACTGTAGCTGCCCGAGATCTGACGCGCCCACAGGGCGGCCTTGCCTTGGATGGCGTAGGCGCCGGCCTTGCCCATGGGCTCGCCACTGGCCACATAGCGCGCGATCACGGCGGGTTTCATCGCCGCGAATTCGACGCTGGAGCGGCTGAGTGCGGCGAACACCTGGCCCTTGTGAGCGACGGCCACCGCAGTCAGCACCTGGTGCTTGTGGCCCGACAATTGGGCCAGCATGCGCCGTGCATGGGCCGCGCTCTCGGGTTTGCCCAGAATGTCCCGGCCCATGGCCACGGTCGTGTCGGCGCACAACACGGGGGCCGGCGGGAGACCTCTGCGCTTGAGCCTGTCCACCGCCGCCTCCAGCTTGAGCCGGGTCACGCGTTGCACGTAGCGGGACGGGGCCTCGTTGGGTTTCACCACTTCCAGCGCTTCGCTGTCTTCGTCCGCATCGGGCAACAGCAGTTCGCAGCACACGCCCCACTGCTCCAGCAGCTGCTTGCGGCGGGGGCTCTGAGACGCCAGATAAATGAAGTCACGCATGCAAAAACGCTCCCATCAAGCGGCCGTTTCGCCGCCGGGCCGCCCCAAGGCGAAACAGCCCCCTCGGGGGGCAGCGACCCGCGCAGCGGCGGAGCGTGGGGGTGACATCACTCACGGTGGTACGGGTGGTTGGCATTGACGGACCAGGCGCGGTACAGCTGCTCGATCAGCAGCACCCGGGCCAAAGCATGGGGCAAAGTCATGTCAGACAGACGGATGCGTTCGTGCGCGGTCTGGCGAAAGGCCGGCTCCAGGCCATCGGGCCCGCCGATGACCAAGGCCACGTCATCGCCTTCGAGTTGCCAGGTCTTCAGACGCTCGGCCAGAGCCTTGGTGGTGAGGTTGGTGCCACGTTCGTCGAGCACCACGATGCGGGTGCCGCGCGGAATCTGTGCCTCAATGCGCGCGCGCTCGGCCGCCAGCAGCGTCTCCAGGGTTTTGGAGCCGCGTGGTTCGGTCTTGACGGTCTTGATGTCCACCCTCAGTTCGGGTGGAAAGCGCTTGGCGTAATCGTCGTAGGCGGTCTGGGCCCAGTCGGGCATGCGCTGCCCGACCGCGACGATGCCGAGCTTCATGCGGACTTCTTGGCGGTCTTCCTGGCGGGCGCGGCTTTTTTGGCCGCTGCCTTCTTGGCCGGTGCGTTCACCTTGACCACCTTGACAGGGGTCTTGGCGGTGGCCTTTTTGGCCACAGGTGCCTTGGCCACCGCGCTCTTGGCCACGGGCTTCACAGCCGACTTCTTGGCAGGTGTTTTGGCGGCTGGTTTGGCGGCCGCCTTAGCGGGAGCCTTGGCCGACACCTTGGCTGCAGCTGCGGCCTTGGCCACCTTGGCGGCCACCTTTTTGGCGGGCACAGCCGCCACGGGCGCCTGGGCGGCGGCCTTCTTGGCTGCCGCCTTTTTGCTGGCAGGCTTCTCGGTCGCCACAGGCTTGGCCGCGCCATGCTTCAGTCGCACCGGCTTCTCACCCCAGATCTCTTCGAGGCGGTAGTACTGGCGGATGGCGGGCTGCATCACGTGCACCACGGCAGCGCCGCAGTCCACGATGATCCACTCGCCGTTTTCTTCGCCTTCGGTGCGTGGCTTGGGAAAACCGGCTTCGCGCACGGCGTCGCGCACGCTGGCCGCCAGGGCCTTGGTCTGCCGGTTGGAGGTGCCACTGGCCACCACCACGCGTTCAAACAGCGGCGAGAGGTGCTCCGTGTTGAACACCACGATGTCCTGGGCCTTCACATCCTCCAGCCCGTCGACGATGGCGCGCTGCAGTTTTTGGGTGTTTTTGTTGGCCGTGGTTTCGCTGGTCATGAATGGTGGTTGTAGAGGTGATGGGAGGAAATATAGCGCGCAACGGATTCAGGCACCAGCACATCGAGTGCCCCGCGCTGGTCGCCCGCCTCGCGCACCTGTGCGCGCACAGCGGTGGCGCTGATGTTGCGCAAGGGCATGTGCAGCAGCGTGAAAGGCACATCGACACCAGACAGATCCATCTCGACCTCTTGGTCAAGGCGGGCGTCGGCGCCGATGTTGATGGCACGGTTGGCCACGGCGATGGTGGCGTATTGGAGCACGTCTTCCCAGCGGACCCAGGTTTTGAAGGCCAACAACTGATCGGCGCCCAGCACCAGGAACAACTCAGCCCCTGGGTATTCAGTTCGCAGTTCACGCAAGGTGTCTGCGGTGTACGACGGGCCTTCGCGGTGAATCTCGCGCTCGTCGAAATGGATGTTGAGCAGACCGTCAAAGGCCAGCTTGCACATGGCCACGCGGTGCTCAGCGGGCGAAAGCTGCCGCGGTTTGTGCCAAGCGTGGCCGGTGGGCAGGATGTGCAGGTGGTCCAGACGGAGCTGGCCCAGGGCGGTTTCGGCCAGCGCGCGGTGTGCCCAGTGGGGTGGATCAAACGCGCCACCGAACATGCCCACACGCAGCGGGGGTTTGGCCTGTCCCGCTCGCGGGTTGGGAGTCTCGTTCATGGCTCAGATCCAGTCGCGACGCACAAGGAAATCGCTGGTGAGGCGGTCCTCCGGTGAGCCGGGTTCGGGCTGGTGGTTGTAGGCCCAGCGCACCAGCGGTGGCATGGACATGAGTATGGATTCGCTGCGCCCGCCCGATTGCAGGCCAAAGTGGGTGCCACGGTCCCACACCAGGTTGAACTCGACGTAGCGGCCCCGTCGGTACAACTGGTGGTCGCGTTCGCGCTCGCCCCAGGGCATGGCCTGGCGGCGCTCCACGATGGGCAGGTAGGCGCTCAAAAACGCATCGCCCACGGCACGTGTCATGGCAAAGGCGTTGTCGAAGCCGCCTTCGGAAAAGTCATCAAAGAACACGCCGCCGATGCCACGCGCTTCGTTGCGGTGCTTGAGGAAAAAATAGTCGTCGCACCACGCCTTGAAACGCGGGTACTTGTCGTCGCCAAAGGGGGCCAGGGCGTCGGCGCAGGTGCGGTGGAAGTGCACCGCGTCTTCCTCGAACGGGTAATAGGGCGTGAGGTCCATGCCCCCACCAAACCAGCACACCGGCTCGCCGCCGCCCAAGGGCGAGGCTGCGATCATGCGCACGTTCATGTGCACGGTGGGCACATACGGGTTGCGCGGGTGGAACACCAGCGACACACCCATGGCTTCAAACGGCGCGCCAGCGAGTTCCGGCCTGTGCTGCGTGGCCGACGGCGGCAGTTTCGGCCCAGTGACGTGGGAGAAGCCGCAGCCTGCGCGCTCAAACACCACACCATTTTCCAGAATGCGGGTGACGCCCTGCCCTTGCAAGGCTTCACCGGGCGGCTTGGCCCATGCATCGCTGACGAAGGCCTGCCCGTCCAGCGCGGCGATGGCGTCGGTGATGCGCACCTGCAGCGAGGTGAGGTAGTTGCGCACCGCCAAGGTGGGGGATGCGCTCATGGCTTAAGAGCGCGGCTGCCGATGTCGCGTCGGAACTGCATGCCGTCAAACTGGATGCCCCGGATCACATCGTAGGCGCGCTGCTGACCCAGCTTGACGGAGTCGGCCAGCACGGTCACACACAAGACGCGGCCACCATTCACCTGAACGGTCTCGCCGCACAGCTGCGTGCCGGCATGGAACACCATGGCGTCATCGGCATCGGCCGGCAGGCCGGTGATGGAGTCGCCCTTACGGGGGTTCAGCGGGTAGCCGTGTGCGGCCAGCACCACACCCAGCGCGGTGCGGCGGTCCCACTCCAGCTCGGTCTTGTCGAGATCGCCCGAAGTGGCGGCCAGCATCACATCCACAAGATCGGACTTGAGTCGCATCATGATGGGCTGGGTTTCGGGGTCGCCCATGCGGCAGTTGAACTCCAGCGTCTTGACCGCGCCTTCGGGCGAAATCATGAGGCCGGCGTACAAAAAGCCGGTGTACGGAATACCGTCTTTTTCCATGCCACGGATGGTGGGCAGGATG
Organism: Burkholderiaceae bacterium; assembly: GCA_036279795.1. GTDB lineage: Bacteria > Pseudomonadota > Gammaproteobacteria > Burkholderiales > Burkholderiaceae_C > Hydrogenophaga. The sequence goes on from DASUIK010000265.1 coordinate 5,263, forward strand.
ATCTCGCGCATGGCGCGGGCGTGCACGTCGGGCGTGACCACGGGCGCCGGCGAATAGGCGCCCATGCCACCGGTGTTGGGGCCCTGGTCACCGTCCTGCAGACGCTTGTGGTCTTGCGAGGTGGCCAGCGCCAACACGTTCTTGCCGTCGCACAAGACGATGAAACTGGCTTCCTCCCCTTGCAGAAACTCTTCGATCACAACGCGCGCGCCGCCCGCGTTGTGGCTCACGCCCAGGGTGTTGTCCACCAGCATGAAATCCACCGCCTCGTGAGCTTCGGCGGCGGTCATGGCCACCACCACACCCTTGCCGGCGGCCAGGCCATCGGCCTTGACCACGATGGGCGCGCCCATGCGATCGATGTAGGCGTGCGCCGCTGCCGGGTCGGTGAAGCTGTCGTAAGCCGCTGTGGGGATGCCGTGGCGCAGCATGAAGGCTTTGGAGAAGGCCTTGGAGCTTTCCAGTTGGGCGGCGGCTTTGGTTGGCCCGAAAACGCGCAGCCCGTGGGCACGGAATTCGTCCACCACACCGGCGGCCAAGGGCGCCTCGGGACCGACCACGGTGAGGCCAATGCCGTTGGCCTGCGCCCACTCGCGCAGGGCCACCACGTCGGTGATGGGCACGTTCTGCAGGCAAGCGTCGCGTGCCGTCCCAGCGTTGCCAGGGGCCACAAACACCTGGCTGGCCTTGGGCGACTGTTTGAGCTTCCAGGCCAGTGCGTGTTCGCGGCCGCCACCACCTATCACGAGAATCTTCATGGCTTCTTTCAGAAGGCTGCGTTGTGGGAGATGGCCTGGACATCGTCCAGGTCTTCCAGCACGTCCAGCAGCTTTTGCATGCGAACGGCATCCTCGCCGCTCAGCTCGATGGTGTTTTCCGGCCGCATGACCACTTCGGCCATCTCAGGCTTGAGGCCTGCGGCCTCCAGGGCGTCACGCACCGCCTCGAACTCAAAGGGCGAGGTCAGCACCTCGATGGCGCCGTCGTCGTCGGTGATCACGTCTTCCGCGCCCGCTTCCAAGGCGACTTCCATGACCTGGTCTTCCGACGTGCCAGGTGCGAACACCAGTTGACCGCAGTGCTTGAATTGGAAGGCCACCGACCCTTCGGTGCCCAGGTTGCCGCCATGTTTGCTCAGGGCGTGGCGCACCTCGGCCACGGTGCGCACGCGGTTGTCGGTCATGGTGTCCACAATGATGGCCGCACCGCCGATGCCGTAGCCTTCATAGCGGATTTCCTCGTAGTTCACACCTTCGAGGTTGCCTGAGGCCTTGTCGATGTTGTACTTGATGCGGTCGGCCGGCATGTTGGCCGCCTTGGCCTTGTCCACCGCCAGGCGCAAGCGCGGGTTGGCGCTCAGATCGCCGCCGCCGGCACGCGCGGCCACCGTGATCTCACGGATGATGCGCGTCCAGATCTTGCCGCGCTTTTCGTCTTGACGGCCTTTGCGGTGCTGGATGTTGGCCCACTTGGAATGTCCTGCCATGAAAACCTCGTCTGGTCCGGCACTGCAGGCCGGGTTGATGGCGACCCCGGGGGCCGCTGAAAGATAACCTGATATTCTACTTTTTGGCCGCCACCGCCCCGATGTGGCGCGCAGGAGAGGTAAACCCATGGCCATCGCCCCACTTCACATCGCCCAGAACAAGCAGGCCAGCTGCGAGCTGCTGCCTGGCCTGGCCAACCGCCACGGCCTCATCACCGGTGCCACCGGCACCGGCAAAACCGTCACCCTGCAAACATTGGCCGAGCGCTTCTCGGCCATCGGCGTGCCGGTCTTCATGGCCGACGTCAAGGGCGACCTGACGGGCATCAGCCAGCGCGGCGGCGTGACCGGCAAACTGGCCCAGGTGCTGCAGGAACGGGGACTGCCCCTGCCCGAGCCCACCGCCTGCCCCACCACGCTGTGGGACGTGTTTGGCGAGCAAGGCCACCCGGTGCGCGCCACCGTCTCCGACATGGGCCCGCTGCTGCTGGCCCGCATGCTGGACCTCAACGAAACCCAGGCGGGCGTGCTCAACCTGGTGTTCAAAATCGCCGACGACAATGGCCTGCTGCTGCTGGACCTGAAAGACCTGCGCGCGATGCTGCAGCACGTGGGCGACAACGCCAAGCAGTTCACCACCGAATACGGCAACATCAGCGCCGCCAGCGTGGGCGCCATCCAGCGCGGATTGCTGCAGATCGAGCAGCAAGGAGGTGACAAGTTCTTCGGCGAGCCCATGCTCAACATCAGCGACTTCATGCAGACCGTGGGCGGCCGGGGCGTGATCAACGTGCTGACGGCCGACAAGCTCATGAACGCGCCGCGCCTTTATGCCACCTTCTTGCTGTGGATGCTGAGCGAGCTGTTCGAGCAATTGCCCGAGATCGGCGATCCCGAGAAACCCAAGCTGGTGTTCTTCTTCGACGAGGCCCACCTGCTGTTCAACGAAGCGCCCAAGGTGCTGGTCGAGCGCATCGAGCTGGTGGTGCGCCTGGTGCGCTCAAAGGGCGTGGGCGTGTACTTCGTCACGCAGAACCCGCTGGACATCCCGGATACCGTGCTGGGCCAGCTGGGTAACCGGGTGCAACATGCGCTGCGCGCCTTCACCCCACGCGACCAGAAGGCCGTCAAAGCCACGGCGGAAACCATGCGACCCAAGGCCGGCCTGGACATCGAGGCCGCCATCACCGAGCTGGCCGTGGGCGAGGCCCTCATCAGCTTCCTGGACCCCAAGGGCCGGCCCAGCGAGACCGAACGTGTGTATGTGCTGCCCCCGGGCAGCCAGATCGGCCCCATCACGCCCGAGCAACGGCAGGCGCTGCTTCGCGAATCGCTGGTGGCGGGTGTCTACGAGAAAACGTTGGACCGCGAATCGGCGTTCGAGCTGCTGCGTGCGCACGCCGGACAGCGTGGCGAGGAACCCGCCCCAGCCGAACCAGGTGGGGTGAAAACGCCGCGCATTCCTGGCGCCAGCGGCCAGGCCGGCGCGGGTGCCGAATCGGGCGGACTGGGTCAGATCGTCAACGAGGCCCTGTTCGGCCGCACCGGCCCGCGTGGTGGCCAGTACGATGGCATTGTGCAAAGCATGGCCAAGTCGGCTGCGCGCAGCGTGGCCACGGGCCTGGGCCGGCAGATCGTGCGCGGCATCCTCGGTGGCCTGCTCGGCGGAAAGCGGTGAACACACGCTTCTGGCTCATGAAGGCAGAGCCGGCCGAGTGTTCGGTGGACGACGCGCTCGCCGCACCCCAGGCCACCGTGCCCTGGACCGGCGTGCGCAACTACCAGGCGCGCAACTTCATGCGCGACACCATGCGGGTGGGCGACGGGGTGTTGTTCTATCACTCCAGCTGCGCCGAGCCGGGCATTGTGGGACTGGCGCAAGTGGCGTCCACCCCCTACCCCGATCCGACACAGTTCGATCCCGCTTCGCCCTATTTCGACCCCAAGTCATTGCCCGAGTCGCCACGCTGGCTGCTGGTGGACGTGCAGGTGCTGCAAAAAACACGCAACCTCACCCTGCCCGAGTTGCGGGCCGACCCCGAGTTGACTGAGATGCTGCTGCTCAAGCGGGGCAACCGCCTGTCCATCACGCCGGTGGAGCCGGCGCACTGGCGCCACATCACGGCGCGGCTGGCCGCCTGAAAAGACGACGCAGGCCCAGCCACTGCTGGGCCCAGAAACCCCGGCCGTAGTCTTGCACCTGGCCTTGCGCATCGGGCTCCACCTGATCGCGTATGCCGGTGGACACGAAGCCCGTGTGGAAGTCGGCCGTACCAAACAACATGTCCCACCAAGGCAGCAGCACACCGAAGTTGTGCCCACCCAGCACCGCGCCGGGCCGGCTTTCGTGGCCAATCCCAATGCTGTGATGCACGCGGTGAAAACGCGGGCTGATCCAGAGCCGCTCGCCCCAGCGTCCGAATCGCACACGCAGGTTGGCGTGCTGGAAGTTCTCGCTGAGTTGCCCAATGGCCACCAAGGCCACGAACTGCCCCGGTCCCACGCCGATCAACAAGGCCACCACCACCCACACCACGTCGCGCAGCACGTCGTCCAGCAGGTGGTTGCGGTTGTCGCTCCACATGGTCAGTTGCCGCTGCGAGTGGTGCAGCGCGTGCAGGGCCCACCACCAATGGAACTGGTGCTGGGCGCGGTGCAACCAGTAGTTGATGAAGTCGAACGCCACCAGGTAGATCAGGAAACTGACCCAGGCAATGTCCGACACACCCGGCCACAACTGATCCAGATGCAGCGTGGGCAAACCCAGCGCCCGCAGCTCGCCCAAGCCCAGCTCCACCCAGTTCTCGAAGGTGAAGAACATGAGCAAACGGAACAGCCCCAGGCGGTGGATCAGGGTGTAGAGCACGTCCACCCGCACTGCGGCGCGGTCGGTCATGGGCTCCACCGGCCACAGGCGCTGCAAGGGCGCAAACACCAGCAGCATGACCGCGATCTGCAACAGCCCCACCACCACCCAGCCGGTGCCATCGAAGGCCTTTTCCAGCAGGTCGCCAAAACCCCAGGCGAACACCAGGGGCTGCACTACTTGCTCGAACAGTGTCTGCTGCGCCCAGGCGAATGCATCGGTCAAAAAGTCCAGCATGGTGGTGTCAACGGGGATGCTGCGCGATCCAGGGCCGATAGCTCGGGTGGTCGCGCAAGGTGCGGAAACAGAAGCCGCGCTGCTTGAGGCCCTCGATCAAGGGCTCCAGCACGGCGGGCGCCCAGGGGTCTTGGCGCGACCAGATGCCCAGGTGGGCCACGAGGATGTCGCCGCTGCGCACACCGTTCATGGCGCGTTGCAGCAACTGCGCGTTCGGGAAGCGGTCGCTGGGCAACTCGTCGCCCAGAAAACCTGCCGGCGACCAGCCCACGTGCCGCCAACCGCAGGCTTCGGCCGCGGCCAGCAGGCCGGGCGAGGTCTTTCCACCGGGCGCACGGAACAGCGGCAGCGCCTTCTGCCCGGTCACCTCGTCCAGTCGGCGCGCCGCGCCCTCGATGGCCTGGCAATACTGGGCCGCGCTCCATTCGAGCGTTTTGTCCTGGCTCGGGCCGGCCGAAGGTTTGATGCGGAAACGCCCGCCCGACAGGTCGGCCCGCCAATAGCTGTGGTCCAGGGTGTGGGAGGCAAAGGCATGGCCTTCAGCCGCGCGTGCGCGCCACCAGGGGGCCCAGTGATTCCCGAGGCTGCCATCGCCTTCCTGGGTGGCCTCGTTGGCGGCAAAGAAGGTGACTTGCACCTGCTGGCGCTTGAGCACCTCGGCGATCAACGGGGCCACACCCATGTGGCCAGTGTCAAAGGTCAGGTAAAGCGGCTTGGCACAGTCTGCCGCTGCGGCGGGCAGCAACGCTCCGATGAGCAGGCCCAGGCCCAGGGACCGGAAGCACTCACTGGCGCGCGGCATGTTCCAGGGTCCAGACGCCGTGTGGCGACTTGCCCACCTTGACCTGGCGCATCACGGTGCGTGTGCCCAGGTCGATGACCGTGAGCTTCTTGGCCCAGCGCGAGGCCACCATCAGGCGTTTGCCGTCGGCCGAGATGTCCATGCAGTCCGGGCCGGAGGGCGCGGCAAAGCTGCCCACCACCTGCAGGCTCTGGTAGTCGATCTGGCTGATGGTGTTGGCCACCCGGTTGCTCACGAACACGTGGCGCTTGTCGCCCAGGGCGCGGAAGGCGTGGGCGCCCTCGCCGGTGGCGATCTTGCGCACGAAACGCGGCTGCGCACCGGTGAGGTCGTACACCTCCACACCATCGCTGCCAGTGAGTGCCACCAGCAAGGTCTTGTCGTCGGGTGTGCCGAAGACGTCGGCGGGCATCGGTCCGGTCTTGACGCGGGACTTCAGCGTCTGCGTGGCCAGGTCGATGGTGACCAGCTCGTCGGTGCCCTGCATGGTGGCCCAAACCGTGGTGCTGCGGCTGTCTATCCACAGGTGGCTGGGGATCTTGCCGGTGGGGATGCGCTTGGCCAGGGTCATGTTCTGGCCATCCCAGCGGTAGATGTCGATGTGGTGCAGCCGGTTGGCCGCCGTCACGAACCACTTCATGTCGGGCGAGAAGCGCAGGTGGTAGGGGTCGAGCACACCTCGCACCACACGCTGCACCTCCGCCGTGCGCGGGTCGATGAAGGTGAGCGAATCGCTGAGGGCGTTGGCCACGATCACGGACTTTTCGTCCGGCGTCATGTAGAGGTGGTGAGGCTCCTTGCCGGTGGGAATGCGTTTCACCTCGGACCAACTCACCGGATCGATCACACTGACGTCGCCATCGAGCGAATTGAGCACGAACACGGGTGCTGCCGCGAGGGCGCTGACACCGGCCAATGCCAACAGCGCGCCCGCGCTCCAACGCTGCAAACAGAGACGAATATTCAAAACCAACTCCTGAAACTGAAGGCAGTGTAGCGGCGCCGGCTTGCACCTCACTTAAGCCCGACCCTGCGTTTGACGCGTATCAACGCTCGGGCGTGATTGCGTCCACCCAGTCGTAAAGTTCACCCAGGATGGCCTCGGCACGTTCGTCACCGTTCTCGCTTGCGGTCTCCGCCAGCGCATCGACGCGCTCGCACCACTGGGCCACGGTGGCGCTGCCGGCAGCACCGTCCAGTAGCCGGGCGCTGCACCATTGGGTCCAGCGTTGTTGTTCGGACGCCGACAACGATTCGGGCCAGTTGCGGGCACGCCAACGGAACACCAGTTCGGCCAAGCGTTCGTCGTCGAAGCCGGTCTTGTCCAGCGCCAGTTCTTGGGGCGAGAGCAGGCGCAGCGCGTTGAGGCGACGGCGGTCACCGTTGCCCACAAATCCACCGTAGAGATCGTGCTCCACGTCGACCGCCTGGTCGCCGGGCGCTCGTCGGAACAGCTGGGCCCAGATGGCGCTCATGTCGGGCAAGTCGCGCGCGATGGCCGCGTGGCGCAGGGCCTGCTCCATGTCCAGGCCCCAGCGCTGGGCCAGCTCGGGCCGCAAGGTCTTGAGGTTGCCCACCACCATGGGCGACTTGTTCAGGTGCACCGTCTTGATGGGCAAACGGGTGACCCCTTCGGGCAGATCTGCGCTGCGGGTGTACAGCCTCAAACGCATGGTCTCGGCATCGAGCATGGCCAGTTCAGACGGGTCGGCGCTCAAGTCCCACGCGATGAGCTCGTTCTTGTTGGTGGGGTGGCTGGCGAGGGGCCACATCACGGCCAGGCAACCACGCTCGGGCGGAAACATGCCCGAGACATGCAGAAAGGGCTTGGCCGATTCGCGCGAGGCCGGCAGGCCCAACTCGGCCGCCACACGGTCCTTCTTGTGCAAGGCCAGGCAGAAGTCGAACAACTTGGGGTTCTTGTCGCGGATCAACCGGGCCAGCGCGATCGTGGCCCGCACGTCGGACAAGGCGTCGTGTGCGGCCTCGTGCGCGAGGCCATTGGCCCGCGCCAGGTCTTCGAGCTTGAAGCTGGGCCGGCCATCGGGCTTGGTGGGCCACTGGATGCCCTCGGGTCGGAGGGCGTAGGCCATGCGCACCACGTCCAGCAGGTCCCAGCGGCCGCAGCCGTTCTGCCATTCCCGGCCATAGGGATCGATCAGGTTGCGCCAGAACAAAAAGCGGGTGAACTCGTCGTCGAAACGGATGGTGTTGTAACCCACGCCGATGGTGCCGGGCTCGCCCAGCGCGGCTTCGATCTGGCGAGCAAAAGCGTCTTCGTTCAGCCCGTGTTCGGCGCAATGCTGGGGCGTGATGCCGGTGATGAGGCAGGACTCGGGATCGGGCAGCACCTCCACCGCCGGCCGACAGTAGATCATCAGCGGTTCACCGATCTCGTTCAGTTCGGCGTCCGTGCGGATGCCGGCAAATTGCGCCGGCCGATCGGTGCGAGGGTTGGCGCCGAAGGTTTCGTAGTCGTGCCAAAAGAAGGTGTGCGTCATGCGGACTCATGAAAAAAGGCCGGCGCTCAACACGCCGGCCTTTTGATCGTAACCGCGAGAACGTTCAGTCCGCGGCAGCGGCTTCTTCCGGTTCAGCTGGCTCTGCCTTGGCCTTGCCTTTGGGGGGCAGCGGCTGGATGTCCAGCAGCACTTCGGGCGTGGCATCGCTGCCCTCGGCCACATCGCCAATGTCCACCGTCAGGCGGCCACCATCGGTCAGGCGACCGAAGAGCAACTCGTCGGCCAGGGCACGGCGGATGGTGTCCTGAATGAGGCGCTGCATGGGGCGCGCGCCCATCAGCGGGTCAAAGCCCTTCTTGGCCAAGTGCTTGCGCAGCTTGTCGGTGAAGGTGACCTCCACCTTCTTCTCGGCCAGTTGCGTTTCAAGTTGCAGCAGGAACTTGTCGACCACGCGCAGGATGATCTGCTCGTCCAACGCCTTGAAACTCACGATGGCATCCAGCCGGTTGCGGAACTCGGGCGTGAACAGACGCTTGATGTCGCCCATTTCGTCGCCCGCCTGGCGCGGGTTGGTGAAGCCGATGGTGGCCTTGTTCATGGTCTCGGCGCCCGCGTTGGTCGTCATGATGATGATGACGTTGCGGAAGTCGGCCTTGCGCCCGTTGTTGTCGGTCAGTGTGCCGTGGTCCATGACCTGCAGCAGCACATTGAAGATATCCGGGTGGGCCTTCTCGATCTCGTCGAGCAGCAGCACCGCGTGCGGCTTCTTGGTGATGGCCTCGGTGAGCAGACCCCCTTGGTCAAAGCCCACATAGCCCGGAGGCGCGCCAATCAGGCGGCTGACCGCATGGCGCTCCATGTACTCCGACATGTCGAAGCGGATCAGGTCGATGCCCATGATGTAGGCCAGCTGCTTGGCGGCCTCGGTCTTGCCGACGCCGGTGGGGCCGCTGAACAGGAAGGCACCGATGGGCTTGTCGCCCTTGCCCAGACCCGAGCGGGCCATCTTGACGCTGGCCGCCAGCACATCGAGGGCCTTGTCCTGGCCGAACACCACGCTCTTGAGGTCGCGCTCCAGCGTCTGCAGCTTGCTGCGGTCGTCGTTGGACACGTTCGCCGGCGGGATGCGGGCGATCTTGGCCACAATCTCCTCGATCTCGGTCTTGCTGATGGTCTTCTTGCGCTTGGAAGGCGCCAGGATGCGCTGCGCCGCGCCAGCTTCGTCGATGACGTCGATGGCCTTGTCGGGCAGGTGGCGGTCGTTGATGTACTTGGCGCTCAACTCGGCCGCAGCCTGCAGCGCAGCGGCGGCGTACTTGACGCTGTGGTGTTCCTCGAAGCGGCTCTTGAGGCCCTTGAGGATTTCCACCGTCTGCTCCACGGTCGGCTCGACGACGTCCACCTTCTGGAAGCGGCGGCTGAGGGCAGCGTCCTTCTCGAAGATGCCGCGGTATTCGGTGAAGGTGGTGGCGCCGATGCACTTGAGCTGGCCGCTGGACAGGGCCGGCTTGAGCAGGTTGGATGCGTCCAGCGTGCCACCCGAGGCCGCACCAGCACCGATCAGGGTGTGGATCTCGTCGATGAACAGGATGGCGTGGGGTTTGTCCTTGAGCGACTTGAGCACGCCCTTGAGGCGCTGCTCGAAATCACCTCGGTACTTGGTGCCAGCCAGCAGCGCGCCCATGTCCAGAGAATAGACAGTGGACTCGGCCAGGATCTCAGGCACATCTTTCTGGGTGATGCGCCAGGCCAGGCCCTCGGCAATGGCGGTCTTGCCCACGCCGGCTTCGCCCACCAGCAGCGGGTTGTTCTTGCGGCGACGGCACAGGATCTGGATCACACGCTCGACCTCGTACTCGCGACCGATGAGCGGATCGATCTTGCCGTCCTTGGCGGCCTGGTTGAGGTTGAGCGTGAACTGCTCCAGCGGCGACTGCTTCTCGTTGCCCTTGCTCTCGGAGGCCTCCTCATTCTCGGGCGCAGCGTCGTTGGACTTGGTGGGCTCGGGCGGGTCGCTCTTGCGGATGCCGTGGGCGATGAAGTTCACCACGTCCAGACGCGTCACACCCTGCTGGTGCAGGTAGTACACGGCGTGGGAGTCTTTCTCGCCAAAAATGGCCACCAGCACGTTGGCGCCGGTGACTTCCTTCTTGCCGTTACCCGTGCTCTGCACGTGCATGATGGCGCGCTGGATGACGCGCTGGAAACCCAGCGTCGGCTGGGTGTCCACCTCGTCGGAGCCCGCCACCTGAGGCGTGTTGTCCTTGATGAAATTGGTCAAGGACTTGCGCAGATCATCGATGTTGGCCGAGCAGGCCTTGAGCACTTCGGAGGCGCTGGGGTTGTCCAGCAGCGCCAGCAGCAGGTGCTCCACCGTGATGAATTCGTGCCGCTGTTGCCTGGCCTCGACAAAGGCCATGTGCAAGCTGACTTCAAGTTCCTGGGCAATCATGGGGCACTTCCTTTACAAAAAACGATCGTTGCGCAGCTTGGGGCGGGTTCGGCTTATTCAACCGGCTCGCTCAAACACTGCAGCGGATGCCCCGCCTTGCGGGCGGCGTCCAGCACTTGATCCACCTTGGTGGCCGCCACATCGCGCGAGAACACACCACACACACCTTTGCCTTGCAGGTGTATTTTGAGCATGATCTGGGTGGCTGTCTCGCGGTCTTTGTTGAAAAACTCCTGGATGACCAGGACAACAAATTCCATGGGTGTGAAATCATCGTTGAGCAACACCACCTGGTACATCTGTGGTGGCTTCGTGCGTTGCGTGCGGCGTTCGAGCACAACCGCATCGTCACCACCGGTCTGAGGCGGTGCGGGGGTCGGTTTGACGGGTTTGGTGACCATGGAAACCATTCTAGCCAGCCGCGGAAAGCATCCCGCCGCCGGGGCCATTCGATTCGGCCGCTCACCAGCGGCCATCAGGCCCGGTTTCTGGCCGTGACCATGGCGCTGACCGAGCGCAGGCGCGCCGCCAGCTCCAGCGCGATGTTGGCCAGCAGTTGTTGCACGACCTGCGGATGGCTGCGGCCCAACTGATCAAAGTGCTCCAAGTCCAGGCACGCCAAAGCCAGATCGGTCTTGGCCACCACGTCGGCAGATCGCGGCGCCCGGTCCAGAAACCCGATTTCCCCCAGCGTTGCCCCCGGCAACACGGTGGACAAGCGCATCTGTGTCCCCCGCGCGTCGCGCACCACCACGCTGGCCGAACCTTGCAGCACCAGCATGAGTTCGTCGCTGGGATCCCCAGCACGCAACACCGTGCCGCCGGCCGGCACATGCAGCCGACGCATGGTGCCCACCACCAGGCTGCGGTCGGCGTCGCTGAGGCCACGCAGCAAGCCGCTGTTCTGGAGCGCCTCGGCCGATTCGCCACTCAGGCTGCCCAGGCTGCTGAGCAAGGCGTTTTCCGCCGCTTCCAGCGCGTGGTCCAGGTCCGGAAACAGGTGGTCGGCCGGCAGCGCGCCGGCCAGCGCTTCTGCCACCAACCCGCCACCATGCACGCCGGCGTGAAGGAGGGCGGCCTGGCGCTGCGCCAGGCCCGCGTGCAACCGCTGAACGGCGGTCACCACACTGCTGTCCACATGGCGCGCACGGCTCCAATCCACAATCGCCCATTGGCCCTGTGCGGTCTGCGCGTCAATCAGGTCGTACAAGCCGCTGGCGGAGGCAAAAAACAGGTCACCCTCCAGTTCGAACACCCGGATGCGTTGTGAGGCACCGTCCAGGGCGCTGATCTCATGCCGGGGACGGGCACAGTTGGAGCGCATCTGCCGTCCGGTCCAGACGTGCCGCACCGGCTGGCGCGCATTGCGCATCGCAAACAGCAGCAGGCCCAAGAAAATGCCCACCACCACGGCGGCCACCATGTTCACCAGCACGGCACACAGGGTGACGGCAATGACCAGCGCCAGATCCTCGCGCGCATTGGCACCGAGGGGCTGGCGCATCAGCCAGTGCCTGAGGTGGCGGGCGGATTTGCGGTCGATGAAGAACCAAGCGTCGGCCAGCATCACCCCGCAGATCGCGGCCACGGGCATCCACAGCACCATCCCGGTGGCATACACCAGCGCAAACAACAGGGCCGCCCAGAACACCGTGACCGGCCTGAGGCGCACCGTGCGCTGCGCCGCGCCCGAGGCCTGCTGCGAGGCGGTCAACACCAGCGAACCCGACGCACCAGCCACCGCCACGGCAGTGGCCTGCATCAGCCTGGGCCACATGCCCACCATGCGCAGGCCATCGTGCTGGCCAATCACTTCCATCGTGACCGTGGTGTTGATGAAGGCCATGATGCCCAGGATCAGGGCGTTCAGCGCCACGTGGCCAAAGACCAGCCCCAGCGGCACATCGGCGCGGCCGAGGGCGCTGAAATCGGCCAACATCACCGGCAAGGCCGACGGCCAGCCGCCCGCGCCCAACATGGCGAAATGCCAACCGTTGATGCCCAGCAGCTCGGCCGTGGCGGCACCCACGCCCAGGCCCACTGCG
>DASUIK010000266.1:0-11921 GCA_036279795.1 Burkholderiaceae bacterium
TGGGGCGCAGGCCGACGCGGCCGACGCTTTGCTGGGCCTGTTGATCCAGAACGGCGCCTCCGCCGGCGATGTGGCGGCTGGTGCCCAACTGGCGCGTTTGCTGCAGCGGGTGCGGTTGGCCGCCGCCACGTTCTCCACGCCTGTGGGTGCATCGGCACCGGCACTGGTGGCCTTGGGCCAAGACGCCAATGACATGCAGGAGCGTATCGAGTTGCTGGCCTCCAGCGCCCGCCGCAGCCCACCGCGCGACGTTCGCCAGCGCGAGCTGCTGGAACAGTTGCAACGCGAACACCCCGCGCTGCTGCGTGCCACCAACGCCTTGTTGACCACTTTGCAAGAGGTGGGCCCGCCCCGTGAGGCCCAGCGCCAGCTGCAGCGCGATGTGCAGCCGCTGAACCAGCGCCTGCTGGCGCTGCAGGGACGGCCGTCGGAAAGCGATGGGGGGGGCGCCTGGCCGCTGGTCGGGGCCGCCCTGGCGGCGGTGGTGGCCTTGTTGTGCATCTGGGGGCTGGTGCAACTGCAGTTGCGTGCCAGCGAGCGCCGCCAGGGTGCCGCCGAAAAGCTGCAAAGCCTGGCCACGGCGCAAGAGCGCGATGCGCGGCGCATCAACGACGCCACCCAGGCCGCCATCTTGCGCCTGATGAACGAGCTGCAGGACGTGGCCGACGGCGACCTGACCAAACAGGCCACGGTGAGCGAAGACATCACCGGCGCCATCGCCGACTCCATCAACTACACGGTGGAGGAGCTGCGCAACCTGGTGGGCCAGGTGCAGACCAGTGCCGAGCGTGTGGCCCAGACCACCGCCACGGTGGAGAACACCTCCATTGAGCTGCTGGCCACCTCCACCGAGCAGTTGCGCGAGATCCGTGAAACCGGCCAGTCGGTGCTGGACATGGCGCAGCGCATCCAGCAGGTGTCGGTGCAAGCCCAAACCTCGTCCGACGTGGCGCGCCAATCGGCCCAGGCGGCCGAATCGGGTCTGCAGGCCGTGCAGGCCAGCATGGGCGGTATGAACCACATCCGCGACCAGATCCAGGACACCGCCAAACGCATCAAGCGCTTGGGCGAGTCATCGCAGGAAATTGGCGAGATCACCGAGCTGATCTCCAGCATCACCGAACAGACCAACGTGCTGGCCCTGAACGCCGCCATCCAGGCGGCGGCCGCCGGCGAGGCTGGCCGGGGTTTTTCTGTGGTGGCCGAAGAGGTGCAGCGCCTGGCAGAACGCTCGGCCAACGCCACCCGCCAGATCGCCGACCTGGTGAAGGCCATCCAGACCGATACCCAGGACGCGGTGTTGGCCATGGAGTCGTCCACCCAAGGCGTGGTCGAGGGTGCGCGTCTGTCGGACAACGCCGGCGCCGCGCTGGCCGAGATCGACCGCTACTCGCGCCAGGTGGCCGAGCTGGTGGGCCAGATCGCGCTTTCCACCTCGCGCGAGGCCGAGCTGGCCAGTGGCACCGCCGAAAACATCCAGCACATCTTTGCCGTGACCGAACAGACGGGCGAGGGCACCAAGTCCACCGTGCAGCAGGTGCGTGAACTGACCCGCATCGCCGATGAACTGCGCCAGTCGGTGTCGCGCTTCCGGATTGCCTGATGGACAGCCCCCACGCTCCACCGCTGCGCGGGTCGCTGCCCCCCGAGGGGGCTGATCCGTCTTGGGGCGGCCCGGCGACGGATCGTTCGGAGGCGGACGACCTCAGCCCCCTGGCCTGGGTGCACGAGGAGGTGTTGCGTAGCCTGACCGATGCGGTCGCGGCGCTGCAGCGCTTTGCGCAAGCCCACCAACTGGCGCGCCAGACCGATTTGTCCACTGTGGATGACGCCGACCTGCGCATGGCACGCCAGCAATTGCACCAGGCCGTGGGCGCGCTGGAGATGGTGGGCATGGCGGCCGCCGCCCAGGTGCTGCGCGCGCTGGAGGCCGCCGTGCAGCGCTTCGTGCAAAAGCCCGATGCCTGCGACGACGCGGCACTGGTGACGTTGGCGCGCGTGAGTGCCGCCCTGAGCGACTACCTGCAGCGGCGCGTGCGCCAACGCCCGGTGTCCGACCTGCACCTGTTCCCGGCCTACCGCGACGCGCAGACGCTGGCGGGCGCCGACCGCATCCACCCGGCCGACCTGTGGGCCTTCGATCACCATGGCGTGGCACTGCCCGGCAGCCTGCCGCCCGATGGCGTGGCACCGGCTTACGGCCCCACCTTGCGTGCTCAGTTGGACCGCCACATCCTGCCGGTGGTCAAATCGCTCGACACCGCGGCCGCAGCCGCCCTGGCCGGGTTGTGTGACGCGCTGTCGGCTGCCGAGCCCCCAGGGCAGAGCGATGTGCCCGACACCGTGGCCACCTTCTGGCGGGTGGCAGCCGGCTATTTTGACGCCGTGGCCCAGAGCGGCTTGCCGCCCGACGTGCACACCAAACGCGCGGCCTCGCGCGTGCTGCTGCAATACGCCGCGCTGGCTCAGGGGCGTTGTGACGTCTCCGACCAGCTGGTGCACGACTTGTTGTTTTTGTGCGCCCAGGCCCAGCCGACCGACCCCGCGCAAGCGCCACATTGGCAGGCTGTGCGGTCTGCCTATGGACTGACCGACCACACGCCGGTGGACGTGGAGCAAGTCCGTCTGGGGCAACTCGATCCCGAACTGCTGGCTGAAGTACAAGCGGTGCTCAAACGCTGCAGCGAGCGCTGGGCCCAGGCCAGCGACGACGGGCCCTTGGCCGCGACCGCCTGGGCCGAGCTGCCCGAGGCCATGCGGGCCTTGAACCACAGCGTCAGCCGTGTGTGCCCGCCGGCGGCACCCTTGGCGCAGGCCTTTGCCGAAGCCATGGACCACCTCGGCGGGCAAGCCGACCGGCTGGGCCCACAGCTCGCCCTGGAAGTCGCCACCGGCCTGCTGTTTCTCGATGCGACCTTGCAGGACTTCGATCCGCTGGACGACAGCCTGGGCGAGCGCGCCACCCAGTTGGCACAGCGGGTGACCGCTGCGGCCAAGGGCGAGGCCTTGCCCGACCTCGCGCCCTGGATGGATCAGCTCTACCGCCAATGGAGCGAACGCCAGACCCTGGGCAGCGTGGTTGAGGAGGTACGCCGCACCCTGACCGAGGCCGAGGCCCACCTCGACCGCCTGGCGCGCGACCCCACCCAGCGCCAAGGTCTCGATGCCTTGCCCGCGCGTTTTGCCCAAATGCAGGGCGTCTTGTCGGTGCTGGGTTTGCAGGACGCCGCGCGCACCGCGCAGGCCATGGAGGCCACCGCCCAGGACCTGCTGGCCGGGCGCGCAGATCTGGGCTCGCCCGCTTGGCGCAGCCTGGTGCACAACTTGGGCGCCTTGGGTTTCCTGGTCGACGTGCTGGGCTTGCACGCTGCATCGGCGCAGCGGGGTTTTCGTTTCGATGCCGAGGCGGGCGAACTGCGCCCCTTGGTGGCCGTGGGCAGCCGTGCGCCGGCGGCGGTGGCCGAGGTCACCACGGTGGCGGTCGCACCTGTGGCTGTTGCCCCGGCGGAGGCGCCACCGGCAGAGGCCACGCCGGACGATGAAGAGGCGGAGCTTCTGGCCATCTTCATCGACGAAGCGCGCGAGGTGTTGGCCGGTGGTCAGCAGTCGGTGCTGACGTTGACACGCGAGAGCACGCAGCTGGGCGCCATGACCACCTTGCGCCGAGCCTTCCATACGCTCAAGGGCAGCGCCCGCATGGTGGGTTTGTCCGACTTCGGCGAGGCCGCCTGGGCCATGGAGCAGGTGCTCAACGCCCGCTTGGCCGAGCAGGCGCCGGCAGACGCCCCTTTGCTCGACCTTGCCCGCGAGGCGCTGGCCGCCATGGCCGAATGGGTCGATGCCCTGGCGCAGGGCGAGGCCACGGCCTGGACCGCCGAGGCCTTTCAGCGCAGCGGCCAGGCCCTGCGCGAGCAAGGGGTGTACCTGCCCCTGGCTGCGGCCGCGTCTGTGCCGTTGGTTGAGCCAGCGCCAGCGCCTGAACCGGCTCCCTTGCCAGAACCTGAACCCGAGCCGGAACCCGAACCGGCTTTTGAAGCCTTTGATGAGCAGGTCAAGGTCATTGGCCCGCTGCGCATTGGCCTCAACCTGTTCAACGTCTACCTCAACGAGGCAGACGAATGGTCGCGCTGCCTGTGCAACGCGCTGGGAGAGTGGGCGCTGGGTCCCGAGCGTCTGCCACCCGACACCACCGTGCCCTGGGCCCATTCCTTGGCGGGCAGCTCCTTCACCGTGGGCTTTGAGCGGCTGGGCGAAGCAGCGCGCACGTTGGAGCACGCCATTGAAAGGCTGCGCCAAGTGCCCGTGCCGGCGGGTCGGCGCCTGAGCGACGACGCGCGCCAGTTGCCCGTGCAGGTGGCCGAGTCCCTGCGCCACCTGCTGCACCAGTTTGCCGCCGGTTTCCTCAAAGAGCCCGACGCCCCCACGTTGGAACGCTTGAGCCGCTGGCCCGAGTCAGGCGACTGGGTGGCCTTGCTGGTGCCACAGCCCACACCTGCGCCTGTGTCGTTGCCGGAGCCCGCACCGGCGGACAGCCCCTCGGCCGACACCCCCGACGCCGACCTCTTCCACGTGTTCGAGGAAGAGGCGGCCGACCTGCTGCCCCGCCTGGGCGGCGCGTTGCGCCAGTGGGTGGCCCGGCCCGACAACGCCAGCGCTCGTGCCGAGGTCTTGCGCAACTTGCACACCCTCAAGGGCAGCGCGCGCCTGGCCGGTGCCATGGGTTTGGGCGACATGGCCCACCAGATGGAAAGCGCGGCCGAGGCGGTGGCGCCCGGCGCCGGCGAGGCCGATGCCTTGCGCGATTTGCAGGCGCGTTTTGATGCCTTGAGCTTGCGGCTGGACAGCCTGCGCGAGGGGGCGCCCGAAGCCGAGGCCTCCGTTCCCGACACAGTGGAGCCTGTCGATGAGTCCACGCCGGTTTCATCACCCGTGACACCCTTGCCCGATGAGGAGCCGGCCGGTGCCCACGGCGTGCTGGCACCGCGTGTGCCCACGCCGCGCGTGAGCAGTGCCGCCACCAGCACGGTGCGTGTGCGCCCCGATCTGCTCGATCGGCTCATGAACCAGGTGGGCGACGTGATGCTCACGCGCTCGCGCATGGAAGACGAGCTGCACACCCTGCGCGCCTCGCTGCAAGACCTCACCGGCAACCTGGCCCGCTTGCGCCAGCAACTGCGCGACCTGGAGCTGCAGACCGAATCGCAACTGCAGTCGCGTCAGGCCCACCAGCTGCAGGCCGGCCGCGCGGCCGAAGCGTCCTTCGACCCGCTGGAGTTTGACCGCTACACCCGCGTGCAGGAGCTGACCCGCATCATGGCCGAGTCGGTCAACGACGTGGCCACGGTGCAGCGCAACCTGCAACGCGCGGTGGACGTGACCGAAGACGGCTTGGTGGCCCAGGGCCGCCAGAGCCGCGAGCTGCAGCGCGACCTGTTGCGCACCCGCATGGTGGACTTCGACACCGTGGCCGAACGCCTGCACCGCGTGGTGCGCCAGGCCGCGCAGGAAAGCGGCAAACAGGCGCGGCTGGTGGTGAGCGGCGCACAGATTGAAATGGACCGCAGCGTGCTCGAACGCATGGTGCCGGCCTTCGAGCACCTGCTGCGCAACGCCGTGGTGCACGGCATCGAAACGCCGGCACAGCGTGTGGCTGCCGGCAAGCCCGCAGAGGGGCAGATCGATGTCGCCCTGAGCCAGGAAGGCAACGACGTGGCGCTGGTGTTCAGCGACGACGGCGCCGGCCTGGATTTGCGGCGCGTGCGAGACAAGGCCGTGGCCTTGGGGCACCTGCCCGAAGGTGCGCCGGTGGACGACGCCATGTTGACGCCGCTGGTGTTCGAGGCGGGTTTGAGCACGGTGGCCGAGGTGTCGGAGCTGGCCGGGCGTGGCATTGGCCTGGACGTGGTGCGCAACGAGGTGTTGTCGCTGGGCGGCCGCATCGAGGTGGCCACCGAGGCCGGGTGCGGCGCGCGCTTCACCCTCGTGTTGCCGCTGACCACCGCCGTCACCCAGGTGCTGCTCTTGCGTGCGGGCGATTTCACCTTTGGTGTGCCCGCCGCTCTGGTGGAGCAGGTGCACCGGGTGGATGCGGCCATCGTGCGCGCATCGGGTCCGGTGGGTGAGCTCGCGCCACAAGGCACCGCATTGCCGTTGTACTGGGCCGGTGCCTTGCTGGAGCAGTCGGTGAGCAGCCGCGAGTCGGGCAAGCTGGCGCCCGTGCTGCAGCTGCGCAGTGCCACCCAGCGTGTGTTGCTGCATGTGGACGAGGTGCTGGGCAACCAGGAGGTGGTGGTCAAGCACCTGGGGCCACAGCTCTCGCGCCTGCCCGGCGTGGCCGGCATGACGGTGTTGGCCTCGGGCGCGGTGGCACTGATCTACAACCCGGTGGCGTTGGCGGCCGTGTATGGCGCCAGCACACAGGCCTGGCTGCGCCAGGCTGGCGAACGTGCGGCCCGCCAGCCGGTGCCCTCCACGCCGCTGGTGCTGGTGGTGGACGATTCCATCACCGTGCGCCGCGTCACGCAGCGCCTGCTGCAGCGAGAGGGCTACCGGGTGGCGCTGGCCATCGACGGCGCGCAGGCGCTGGAGCGCATGCGCGACGAGCTGCCTGTGGCGGTGCTCAGCGACATTGAAATGCCCGGCATGGACGGCTTCGAGTTGGTGCAGCAGATGCGTGCCGACCCGCAGCTTCGTGCCTTGCCGGTGATCATGATCACCTCGCGCATCGCCGACAAACACCGTGAACACGCGCGCCAGCTGGGTGTGGACCACTACTTAGGCAAGCCTTACGCCGAGGAGACGCTGCTGGCCCTGGTGGCCGGTTACGCGCGTCTGGGTGTGCCTCGCTGAAGGCCGTCTGCCCATGCGTTTGGATTTGCCCACGCTGTTGCTGGCGCTGTTTGTGACAAGCGCGGTCTTGGCTGCGGCGGTGTTGGCGGTGGCTTGGCGTGGCCGGGTTCACCAGGGGCTGTCGCTGTGGGGTTGGGGGCTGGTGTGTAACGCCTTGTCTTACCCCAGCTTTGGCCTGCGGGCGCTGGATTGGTCGGCTGTTTCCATCGTCAGCACCAACCTGCTCACTGCCTCGACCCTTGCCCTGCACGCCTCGGCCGTCATGGTGTTTCAGCGTGGTCGTGCTCGGCCGCTGCCCATGCAGCTGGTGTGGGGGGCGGTGCTGCTCAATGTGTTGGTGGCGGTCACGCTGCTGCACGACGACCACTGGCGCAACATCCTCGTCGCGGCCACCCAGAGTCTGTTGGCGGCCTTTTTGTTGCACCAGGTTTTGGCCCCTGAACTGGAGGGCAGGCGCCTGACTGGCCGCTGGGTGATGATGGTGGGCACAGGCCTGCTGCTGATCTCGCTGCTCGTGCGCACTGCGTTCATGCTTGTTCAGGCCGACTGGGATGGGCGATACCACGTGCCCGATCAGGTGCAAGCCTGGACCTATTTCAACGTTTTGGCTGTTCTGCTGCTCAACAGCATGGGTTTTGTCCTGATGCAAATGGAGCACGCTCTGTCGCAACAGCACAGCCTCGCCACCCACGACGGACTGACCGGTGTGCACAACCGGCTCGCCCTGATGGAGTCGATGACCCGCGACGCCGCGCAGGCCCGGCGCAGCAACACGCCGTTGGCGGTGTTGATGGTGGACATCGACCATTTCAAGGCCGTAAACGACCAGCACGGCCATTTGGCGGGCGATGCCGTGTTGCGCGAGGTGGCGCAGCGCATTGGCCAGCGCTTGCGCCACGCCGATTTGTTGGCACGTTACGGGGGCGAGGAGTTTGTGGCGCTGCTGCCACTCACCGACACACAGGGCGCCGTGGCCGTGGCCGAAGACATCCGCCAGGCCATCGCGGCGCGGCCGTGTGTGGTGCATGGCGTGCCCATCCCGGTGGCGGTGAGCATTGGCGTGTGCGCGGCCGTGCCGGGCGCCGGGGCAGAGGGGGTGGAGGTACTGCTCGCGGCCAGCGACCAGGCCCTGTACGAGGCCAAGCACCAGGGGCGCAACCGGGTGGTGCTCGCTTGAAACCGTGCGGTCAGGCCGTTGTGGGTGAGGCCAGGGGCGGCTCGCGGTAGATCAGCACCTTGAGGGCACGTTCGGGGTCGATGTCCGCGAAGACCGTTGGGTTGGGCAGGCGTCGTTCAAACATCAGCCCGGGCGCGTGTTCACGCACCAGCCCATGCAAAAAGTCGCTGCCCAACTCCGGTGCGTTCAAACACAACATGGCGCGGCCGTTGGGGGCCAGCAGATCGGGCAGGCGACGCAGCAGGCGCGCGTAGTCCTTGGTGGCCACGAAGCTGCCCTTTTGGTAGCTGGGCGGGTCCACCACCACGATGTCGTAGGGGCCACCGCGCGTGAGCTTGCCCCAGCTCTTGAAGATGTCGTGGGGCAGAAAGCGGGCGCGGTGGGCCAGGCCGTTGAGCGCGTGGTTCTGCTGGCCGGTGGCCAGCGCGCCCGAGGCCATGTCCACATTGAGCACGGTGCGTGCGCCGCCCTGCAAGGCAGCCACCGAGAAGGCACAGGTGTAGGCGAACAGGTTGAGCACCTTGGCACCTTGCGCCTGCTCGCGCAACCAGCGCCGGCCCTCGGCCATGTCCAGGAACAGCCCGTGGTTCTGTCCGCGCAGCAGGTGCACCCGGTAGCGCACGCCGGCTTCGCTCACCTCATGCGGTTCGGGCACGGCGCCACACAGCAGCCGGGTTTCGCTGCGGGTGGGCTGACGCAGTTGCAGCACCAGGTTCAGCGGCTCGTCCGGCGCAATGGTTTCCCAGCGCGCGGCCAGCGCCGCGTGCAGCGTGGCGAGGGTGGTTTCGTCGGTGTCGCCAAAACAGGTCAACATCCAGACTGGCGGGTAGGCGTCCAGCGTCCAGTGTTCGCAGCCGGGGTGCTGGCCCCCACGGCCGTGGAAAACACGCTGCGCGTCGGTGGGGCGCGTCAACCGCGCGATGGTGTCGAGCAGGGCTTGCATCAGCGCGTGGGCAGGGGCGCCAGACCGTGGCGGCGGCGCGCCTGTTCGCAGGCGGGGCTGCCTTCCTCGAACTCGCGGCAGGGGTTGGGCCGCCACTCGTAAATGCCACAGCCCACTTTTTCGCCGATGCGGCCGGAGAGCGCCGCGCAGCGCGGGCGCGCGTGGTCGGTGCCGCGCATGCGCCGTAGGCTGTCGGTCACCGGCACACACAGACCCGCCGGCACGCTGCCGCCTTCCTCCTCGGACTCGTACACCGAGAAATCGACGCGGAAGCTGGCGCAGCAGGCGCCACAGGTGGTGCAGGCGCTCAATGTCTCAGGCCAGTCGGCCCAGCAACAGGTATTCCATCAACGCCTTCTGCGCGTGCATGCGGTTCTCGGCCTCGTCCCAGACCACGCTTTGTGGGCCGTCGATGACTTCGGCGGTCACTTCCTCGCCACGGTGGGCGGGCAGGCAATGCATGAAGAGGGCGTCGGGTTTGGCCACGGCCATCATGGCCTCGTCCACGCACCACTGCGCAAACGCCGCACGGCGCACTTCGTTCTCCGCTTCAAAGCCCATGCTGGTCCAGACGTCGGTGGTCACCAAGTCGGCGCCACGGCAGGCCTCGCGCGGGTCGGCGAAGACTTTGTAGCAGGCTGGGTTGCTGATACCGGCCAGTTCGGCGTTGACTTCGTAGCCGCTGGGTGTGCTCACGTGCACGGTGAAGTCCAGCAACTCGGCCGCCTGCAGCCAGGTGTTGGCCATGTTGTTGCCGTCACCTACCCAGGCCACGACCTTGCCCTTGAGGGCGTCCAGCGGGTTGCCACTGGCGGCAGGGCGGTACTCGACCAAGGTGAACAGGTCGGCCAGGATCTGGCAGGGGTGGAACTCGTTGGTCAGGCCGTTGATGACGGGCACGCGCGAGTGGGCCGCGAAGCGCTCGATCTTGGTCTGCTCGAAGGTGCGGATCATCACGATGTCGACCATGCGGCTGATGACCTTGGCGCTGTCCTCAATCGGCTCGGCGCGGCCCAGCTGGCTGTCGCCGGTGGTCAGGTGGACCACGCTGCCGCCGAGCTGGTACATGCCAGCCTCGAAGCTCACGCGGGTTCGCGTGCTGGCCTTCTCGAAGATCATCGCCAGGGTGCGGTCGGGATCGGCAAAGGGATGGTGCTTTTCAAAGGCCTTGAACTTGGCCTTGATGAAGGCGGCGCGCCCCAGCAGGTAGGCGTATTCGTCGGCGGTGAAGTCCTTGAACTGCAGGTAGTGCTTGATGGGGGTGGCGGTCATGCTTGCGCCTCGCTCAGGAATTGTTTGATCTGGGGCACGAGGATGGCCACGATTTCGTCGGCTTCGGCGGCGCTCAAAATCAGTGGCGGCACCAGGCGGATCACGCTGTCGGCGGTGACGGACAGCAACAGGCCGGCATCGGCGCAGCGCTGCAGCAGCACGCCGCAGGGGCGGTCGAGTTCGATGCCCAGCATCAGGCCCTGGCCACGCACTTCTTTCACGCCCTTCACGTTCATCAGCTGCGTCACCAGCGCGGTCTGCAGGTGGGTACCCACCTTGGCCGCATGGGCCAGCAGGCCGTCTTCTTCCATGATGCGCAGGGTTTCGATGCCGGCGCGCATGGCCAGCGGGTTGCCGCCGAAGGTGGTGCCGTGGTTGCCGGGCTGGAAGATGTTCGCGGCCTTGGGGCCGGTGACCACCGCACCCACCGGCACGCCCGAGCCCAGGCCCTTGGCCAGGGGCATCACGTCGGGCTGGATGCCGGCCCACTGGTGGGCAAAC
Source organism: Burkholderiaceae bacterium (assembly GCA_036279795.1). GTDB lineage: Bacteria > Pseudomonadota > Gammaproteobacteria > Burkholderiales > Burkholderiaceae_C > Hydrogenophaga. Next base: position 10,743 of record DASUIK010000266.1, read on the forward strand.
CACTTGCCGGTGCGGCCAATGCCACATTGCACCTCGTCGATCATCAGCAGCCAGTCGCGGTCATCGCACAGCACACGGAGCTCACGCATGAAGTCGATGGTCATGGGGTGGATGCCACCTTCGCCCTGGATGGCCTCGAAAAACACCGCAGTGATGTTCTTGTTGCCTTCGGTGGCCTTCCGCAGCGCTTCGATGTTGTTGCGCGGCACGCGGATGAAACCTTCCACCAGCGGGCCGAAGCCGGCATGGATCTTGGGGTTGGCGGTCGCACTGAGCGTGGCGATGCTGCGGCCGTGGAAGGCGCCTTCGAACACCACCACTTCGGGCCGGCTGATGCCCTTGTCGTGGCCGAACTTGCGCGCCAGCTTGAGTGCGGCCTCGTTGGCCTCCAGCCCGGTGGAGCAGAAGAACACGTTGCTCATGCCGGTCAGTTCAACCAGCTTGGCCGCCAGCAACTCCTGGCCGGGCACGTGGTAGTAGTTGCTGCAGTGGATCATCTGGCCGACCTGCTCCTGCAGTGCCTTGACCAGCTTGGGGTGGGCGTGGCCCAGGGTGTTGACGGCGATGCCGCCTAGGCCATCCAGGTACTGCTTGCCGTTCACGTCCCACACGCGGCAGCCTCGACCGTGCGACATGGCGATCGGCAGTCGGCCGTAGGTGTTCATGACGTGCGGCGAGGCGGCTTCAATGTGAGCGGTCATCCGAGAATCTCCATGGGGGCGAGGGCCAGAAAAAAACATCGGCCCAACGTGGGTGGGCCGCTGAAAGCTGATTTTAGGCGCAGACTTTGCTTGTGTTCTGTGACGATTCGGCATGGCTGTGATGCCTTCGGTGGGGGCGAACCAGCCGAGGGGTGTCATGCTGAAGTCTTATATAAGATAGAATACTTGTTGCACCGCAACACCCGGCGATCCCGGTACGCTTGCATCTTCTCCATTTTTCTCCAGGGCCGTCACCCATGGTCGCTCCTTCCGCCAAAGAAGTCTTCATTCAGGGGGTCACCCTCAGTGGCAAGACCTTTCGGCCCAGTGACTGGGCCGAGCGGCTGGCGGGCGTCATGAGTTCCTTCCGCCCCGGCGGTGCGCACCCTGGCAGCCACCTCAGTTATTCGCCCTGGTGCATTCCCACCACCTTGGGTGGGGTGAAATGTGTGGTGGTGCACCGCGATCTGCGTGACGC
>DASUIK010000267.1:0-9395 GCA_036279795.1 Burkholderiaceae bacterium
GGGTCGAGCACGCCCGAGGCCACGCTCTCCAGGATGCCCAGCAGCAGGCCGGCCAGGATGGCGCCACCCAGGCTGTCCATGCCGCCCAGCACCGCCACCGTGATGCCCTTGAGCAGCAGCATGGCCAGGGTCTGGTCGACGGTCTGTACAGACCCCCACAACACACCCGCTGTGGTGGCCACCACCGACGACAGTGCCCACGACAGCGCCACGCCGCGCTCCACCGAAATGCCCACCGACCAAGAGGCGGTGTAGTCGTCGGCGATGGCGCGCAGCACCACGCCGCGCCGTGTGCGGAAGAACAGCATGAACGCGGTGAACAGCACCAGCGACACCACCGCACCCACCACGTAGGCGCGGTTGAGCAGCAGCGGACCCAGGAACAGCGGCGCGTCGCTGATGCCGATCTGCATGGGCCGGCCGCTGCCGCCCCAGATCGTCATCGTGGTGGCGCGGATGAAGATGTCGATGCCCAGCGTCATCATCAGGATCATCACGATGGGCCGTCCGGCCAGGCGGCGCAGCGCCACCCGCTCGATGCCCATGCCCATGAGGAACATGGTGGCCATGGCCGCCGGGATGGCCAGCCACATGGGCAGGCCGGCGCCGTTGGCGAAGGCCAGCACGATGTAGGCGCCCAGCATGGTCAGGCCGCCCTGCGCCAGGTTGGGCACGGAGGAGGACTTGTAGATGAGCACGATGCCCATGGCCACCAGCGCGTACATCAGGCCGGCGAGGCCACCGTTGACGGCCAGTTCGAGGAGGTACATCAGGTCCATCGGTCAGGCTCCCACGGCTTTGACGGTCAACCGCCGTTCGGTGACACCGGTCTCGCCGGTCTCGTAGGTGATTTGCGCGCGCATGGTCACGTCCTTCTGGCCGCCGTAGATGGCTTCGATGATGGGCGCGTAGCGCTCTTCCACCACGTTGCGGCGCAGCTTGCGGGTGCGGGTGATCTCGCCGTCGTCGGCGTCGAACTCCTTGTGCAGGCTCACAAAGTGGTGAAGCTTCAGCCCCTCTGGCAGCGTCTCGTTGACATGGCGCACCGCCTCCGCGATGAGCTCGATGACCTCGGGCTTTTGCGACAGGTCGGCGTAGGAGATGTAGGAGATGCCGCGCACCTCGGCCCAGTGGCCCACCGGCTCTTTGTCGATACAGACGATGGCCGCCAGTGTTTCGCGGCCCTTGCCCAGCACCGCCACGTCTTTCACGAAGGGGCTGAACTTGAGGCGGTTCTCGATGTAGTTGGGGATGTAGCGCTCGTTGTGTGCGGTGTAGACCACCTCGGACAGCCGCCCCAGCACCACCAGCTGACCATCGGGTTCCAGGTAGCCGGCGTCGCCGGTGTGCAGCCAGCCATCGGCCAGGGTCTCGGCGCTGGCCTTTTCGTTCTGGTGGTAGCCGGCGAACACGCTGCCCGAGCGGATCAGGATTTCGCCGCTGTCGCTGATCTTGACCTCCACGCCGGGCAGCGGTCGACCCACCGTGTGCAGGCGCACTTCGTCCGGCGCTTGCATGGCATTGAAGGCGCTGCTTTCGGTCTGGCCATAAAGCTGGCGCAGGCGCACACCCAGCGCTCGGTAGAACACAAAGGTGTCTTCGCCGATGGCCTCGCCGCCGGTGAAGGCGTTGCGCAGCCGGCTCATGCCCAGTTGGTCTTTGATGGGGCCGGTCACCAGCCACTCGCCCAGCGGGCGCAGCACTTGTTGCAGCGTGGTGGGCGCCTGGCCCGCGAGCTTGCGTTTTTCCGAGGCGATGGCGTTGGCCATGAAGAAGTCGTAAAGCTTCTTCTTGAGCCAGGTCGAGTCTTCCATGCGAACCTGCACCTGGGTCAGCATGTTGTCCCAGCTGCGCGGCGCGGCCAGGTAGTAGGTGGGGGCGATTTCGCGCAGGTTGTGCAGCACCGTCTCGGGCCGCTCGGGGATGTTGATGGTGAAGTGCAGGCCCACGCCCGCACCCAGGGTGATGGCGAAATCGCCCACCCAGGCCATGGGCAGGTAGGCCAGGATGCTTTCGCCGAAGTTGAAGGACTCGGCCTGGAATGCGTTGGCCACGCCCGAGAGCACGTTGAAGTGCGACAGCGCCACGCCCTTGGGTTTGCCGGTGGTGCCCGAGGAATGGATGAGCACGGCCGGGTCGTCGGGCTGGGCCAGGGCGGTCAGTGTGCTCGCCAGCGCCGCGTCGGCCTGCAGCCGCGCGGCACCGCTGTCCAGCAGCGCTTGCCACGACACCAGGCCGGGCGCGGTGTATTTGGAGAGGCCGCGTGGGTTGTCGTAGACGATGTGGTCCAGCGGCGCGCCGCGCTCGCGCAGGTCCAGTGCCTTGTCCACCTGCTCCTGGTCCTCGGCCAGCACGTAGTGCACCTGCACGCTGCTGACCACGTGCATGATTTCCTCGGGCGTGGCGTCGGGGTAGACCGGCGTGGCGTAGCCGCCCAGCATGCCCACAGCCAGCATGCCCAGGTAGAGGTGAGGCCGGTTGTCCCCCAGGATCAACACCGCCTGGCCCTTGACCAGGCCCAGCGCCTGAAGGCCGGCGGCGCAACGCAGGGTTTTCTCATAGGCCTGTTGCCAGGTGGTTTCTTGCCAGATGCCCCTGTCCTTTTCGCGCAGCGCGATGCCGGTGGGCAGGGCCTGGGCGTTGGCCGCCAGCAGGCGGGGCAGGGTCGTGCGTGGGTTCAGGTCCCAGGTGCTGCTGGTGCGGTCACTGGATGGCATGGGCGCCTCCCAGGTAAGCCTTGATGACACGCGGGTCGGCGATCACGTCCTTGGGAATACCCGTGTCGATGACCTCGCCATAGCTGAGCACCATCATTCGGTCGCAGATGCCGGTGATGATGTCCATGTGGTGTTCGATCAACATCACCGTCACGCCGCGCTCCTCGCGCGCGTCGAGGATGAAGCGGGCCATGTACTCTTTTTCTTCCTGGTTCATGCCGGCCATGGGCTCGTCCAGCACCAGAAAGCTGGGCTCGGCCACCAGAGCGCGCGCCAGTTCCACGCGCTTCTTGAGCCCCAGGGGGATGGCGTCCACCGGTTCGTCGCGCACATTTTCCAGTTGCATGAAGTCGATCACCTCTTCCACGACCTCGCGGTGAGCGATTTCCTCGGGCCGGGCCAGCCAGGGGTAGAGGGCGGTGCGCCACACACTGGGCTTCATGTGCACGTGGCGACCCAGCAAGATGTTGTCCAGCACCGTCATGCCGTTGAACAGCGCCAGGTTCTGGAAGGTGCGGGCCACGCCCCGGCGTGCCACCTTGTGGGGTGCCAGGCCGGTGATGTCTTCGCCATTGAGGAGGATTTGCCCCTTCTGCGGCGGGAAGAAGCCGGTGATGGCGTTGGTCATGGTGGTCTTGCCGCTGCCGTTGGGGCCGACCAATCCAAAAATCTCGCCCTGGTGGATGTGCATGTTGACGCCCGTGACGGCCACCAGGCCGCCAAAGCGCCGCTCCACGTCGCGGCATTCGAGTACCCGGGGGCGCTCGTCCGTGCTGTTGCTTGTCACCCGCATGTCTCCTGGTTCCGCCTCAGGAGGTTTCCTGGGCGCAATATGACAACATGCGGCTTATAAAATGGCGTTCACCAGCGCACTGCAAGGCGTTCTTTTGACATTTTTCTCATGGATTTCCCTAGAGATTTTTTGCCGACGACCTGCTTTTTGAGGGGATTGGTGCTTGCTGCGTTGCAGCAATTGATATGCAAATAGGTTGCTTATCTGCGGCCGCGATGTCTCAGCGCATCAGGGGTCTGTTGCGTTCGCTCAGGGCGAAGCTGTAGTCGTGGGCAGACACCACCGTGTTGCCCTCGGGACGGATCAGCTTGATGCTGACGTAGACCGTGTCACCGGCCACCGTGTAAGTGCCCACCACCACCGCCTGTGCGTCGTGTTCGAGTGAAAGTTCGGTCACTTCGCGCGAAAGCAGCAGGGCGCCGCTGGCCTGGGCCATGAAGATCTGGTTGCGCAGCTTGAGTTCTTTGACGCGCACGCCTCGGTTGGCCAGCCGTGCGGCCAGGTGCTCGGAGGCAAGCCGACCCCAGCGGGAGGAGCGCTCCAGGTCGTCCAGATCGACCAGGGTGGCGATCAGCACGGGCTGACGAGGGTCCAGCGACACGCCTTGCAGCAGGGCGTCTGCTGCCTGGTGGTTGAGCTGGATGAGGGCGTCGCCCACAGGGGGGGTGCCGCAGGCCGTCGTTCCCAGCAGCAGCGAGCCCAGGGCACCGGTCAGGCAGGTGCGGCGCCTCATGGTGGGGCCATCCGCCAAGTCTTGACCACCACGGGCGGTGCTGGTGTGGGTGCCACGAACAGGGGCAGCTCGGAGGCATCCAGTGCGTACAGATCGGCGGTGCTGGTCAGCAGGCGCCCGTGGGCGCGCACCTGTGTGCTCACCAGCAAGAGCGGCGGGCGCTGCGGGCGCTCAATCAGTTGCGTGTTGAGGTCGATCTGGCCCCATCCCGGTGCGCCGTCCAGCCCAAGGCCCAAGCTGAGCAGGCGTTGCCCGAACAAGGTCAGCAAGGCCTTGTCAAAGGCCGAGCCGGCGGGCGCACTGAGGTGGAAAAGCGTGGCGGCGTGTGTGGTAGGGGCGGAGGTCGCGGGGGGTGCGTTGTCGGCAGGCGGGCTGGCGGGGGGAGCCGACATCTCGCTCAAGCGGTTGACGATGCGTTCGGCCAGTTCGGTGGCCAGGGCGTCCCACGCCGGCAGGGCGCGCTGGGTTTCCGCTTTGGGTGCAGGCGTGGCCTGCGCGGGTGGCAGATCGACGCTTGCACAGCCACCCATGGTGGCCAACAGGCACAGGATCAGCAGGCGAGAGGGGGTCGGGGGTGGGCGCATGGCGAAGGTGGGCGCAGATTGAGCCCAACTCTAGCGTCCGCTGCGCCGATCACAAAGGGCAAATAGCCGGGTATTTGCCCGGCATTCCCTGACGTCAGCGCAGGCCTTGGCCCGCCTGCTCGTCCTTGCGCTGGATGAGTTCGATCTTGTAACCGTCCGGGTCTGTCACAAAAGCGATGACGGTGCTTCCGCCTTTGACCGGACCCGCTTCGCGGGTGACGTTGCCGCCTGCGGCCTTGATCTTCTCGCAGGCCGCGTAGGCGTCTGGCACGCCCAGGGCGATGTGGCCATAGGCTGTGCCCAGTTCGTAGGATTCGACGCCCCAGTTGTAGGTCAGCTCGATTTCGGCCTGGCCGGGGTTGCCGCCCTCAAAGCCGAGGAAGGCCAGCGAGTACTTGTACTCGGGGTTTTCAGAGGTGCGCAGCAGTTGCATGCCCAGCACCTGGGTGTAGAACTCGATGGAGCGCTGCAGGTTGCCGACGCGCAGCATGGTGTGGAGGAATCGCATAGGGTCGTTGTGGGGAATTCGGGTCCAACCGGGAGACACCGCAAATCCGGCTTTGCCGGTCTGCTGGTGTCGCCCCTTGAGGGGGTGACGCGCCGCCAGGCGCGGCGCGGGGGTGGGCCTTATTTTGCCGGGAAATCAAACACCAGGCAGGTGGTGGTGGCATGGGCATAGAGCTTGCCGTCGGCGCCCACGATGCGGCCTTCGGCCGTGGCCAGCTGGCGTCCGCTGTGCACCACGGTGCCGATGGCGCGCAGCGGGCCGCTCTTGTGCGAAGCCGCGCGCACGATGTTCACGCTGAGTTCGGCCGTGGTGTAAGCCTTGCCCACCGGCATGGTGGTGTGCACCGCGCAGCCCACGGCCGAGTCGAGCAGGGTGGCGTACCAGCCGCCGTGCACGCTGCCCAGCGGGTTGTAGTGCTTGAGCTGCGGTGTGCCCTGGAACACCGCACGGCCTTCGCCCACCTCCACCAGGGTGAAGTCCATGGTGTCTGCGATGTGGGGGTAGGGCGCATGGCCGTCGAGCAGGGCTTGCATTTGCTGCAGGCCGGTTTTGCCCATCAGCTCATGTGGCTGCGCCAGGCCGGCGCCCGCGCCTTGGGTCATGCGGGTTTTGGCTGCCTCGTACTGGGCCATCCATTCGGCCAGGATGTGTTCGTGGTTCATGTCGTCTACAGGAATTCACTTGGGGTACAGCACCATCTGGGTGCAGCGGAACAAGGCCAGGGTGCGGCCACTCTCGCGGTGGGTCACCACCGCGTCCCACACCTGGGTGGTTTTGCCGAGGTGGGTTGCCTTGGCGGTGCAGTCCACCGTGCCGTCGCGGGTGGTGCCCAGGTGGTTGGACTTGAGTTCGATGGTGGTGAAGCCGTTGGCGCCTTCGGGCAGGTGGGCCATGCAGCCACAGCCGGCCGATGTGTCGGCCAGGGTGACGATGCTGCCCGCGTGCAGGTAGCCATTGGGCGCCATCAACAAGGGGCCGGCGCTCATCTCGGCACGCACCTCGCCCTGGCCGATGTGGGTGATGACCAGGCCCAGGTGCCCGGGCAAGTGGGGCGCGGCCATTTGGTTGAACTGTTCCGGTGTGCGCATGTGGTGTCCTTGCCAACGTGGTTGAAATTAAATTGTATATGCAATAGTTGTAGCTACAATTAAATCATGGCCACCTCGTCACCGCCCTTGGGTTGCACCAACTTCAAGCTGCGCCAGCTCACGCGCCGCGTGTCGCAGCACTACGACCACCACCTGGCGCTGGCCGGCCTCAAGACCACGCAGTACTCCCTGCTCAGCCACATCGCCAAGCTGGGACCGCTGACGCCGGGCGAATTGGCGCGGCGCATGACGCTGGACGCCTCGACCCTCACACGCAACTTGCAGCCGCTGGTGGCTGCGGGCTGGGTGGTGGTGGGCGAGGGCGTGAACGCCCGCAGCCGCCTGTTGACGCTGACCGAGGCAGGGCGCGAGGTTCGCCAGACCGCGCAGCGGCACTGGAAAAACGCGCAGCTCGAACTCAATGGGCTGCTGGGGCCGGCCATGGTGGCCGAGCTGCATGGCCTGCTTGACCAGGCGCTGGCCGCCTTTGAACCGGAGACCTCTGATGAATAAACCCGCAGCGCGTGTGTGGTGGTGGGTGTTGCTGGCGGCGGCCGGCACCTTTGCCCTGACCATGGGCACACGCCAGACCATGGGCTTTTTCCTGTCGCCCCTGAACACAGCCACAGGCCTGGGCCTGGCCAGCATCAGCCTGGCGTTTGCGTTTGGGCAGCTGTGGTGGGGCCTGACCCAACCTTTTGCGGGTGCCCTGGCCGATCGACTGGGCGCCGGTTGGGTGTTGTTTGCGGGCATTTTGCTGGTGGCCCTGGGCACGGTGCTCACCCCGCTGATGACCAGCACGGGCGGGCTCATCTTCGCCATCGGCGTGTTGGCGGCGGGCGGTGCGGGCATGGCCGGCCCTTCCGTGCTGATGGCGGCCACCTCCCGGCTCATCCCGCCCGAGCGGCGTGGTCTGGCCACCGGGGTGGTCAACGCGGGGGGCTCGTTCGGCCAGTTTCTGATGGCGCCCATCGCCGCCGCGCTCACGGCGGCAATGGGGTGGGCCAGCGCCCTGCAGGTGTTGGGCGTGGTGGTGTTGCTGGCCTTGCCGGCCGCGTGGGTGTTGCGCGGGTCGCCAGCGGGTGCGGTGCACGCTACTTCGGCCCAGGCGCCTTTGCCGGCCCGTCAGGCCTTGTCGCGCGCCTGGGCCGAGCCCAGCTACCGCTTGCTGATGGCGGGATTTTTTGTCTGTGGTTTCCACGTCGCTTTCCTGGCCACCCACATGCCGGGCGTGGTGGCCGCTTGTGGCCTGCCCGCCGCAGTGGGAGCGTGGGCGCTGGGGGTGATTGGTCTGTTCAACATCATTGGCAGCCTGGCGATGGGCTGGGCTGTGGGGCGCTGGCGCATGAAGTCGCTGTTGACCCTGGTCTATGCCACGCGGGCGCTTGCGGTGCTTCTGTTTGTGCTGGCGCCCAAGACGGAGGCGGTGGTGCTGGTGTTTGCGGCGGTGATGGGCTTGAGTTTCCTGTCCACCGTGCCACCCACGGCCGGGCTGGTGGCCAAGTTTTTTGGCACCGGCAACATGGCCATGTTGTTTGGTGTGGTCATGGTGTCGCACCAGGTGGGCGGCTTTCTGGGCGCCTGGCTGGGTGGCCAGGTGTTCCAGTTCACGGGCAGCTACGACTGGGTCTGGTACGTGGACATCGTGCTGGCCGTCGGGGCGGCGCTGCTGCACCTGCCGATACGCGAAGCGCCGGTGCGCAGGGCTCAGACGGTGTAGTTGAGCGTCATGCGGCCGCCGTCGGCCACCACAATTTCGCCCGTGACGTAGCTGGCCGCATCGCTGGCCAGCCAGCACACCACGTCCGCGATTTCGGCGGGTGTGCCCAAGCGTTTCATGGGCGTGCGGCTCATGATTTTTTGCTTGGCTTGCTCGCTGGTGAGCACCGCCTGAGCGGCCAGCTCGGTGGCAATGGTGCCGGGCGCCACGGCGTTGACGCGCACGCCTTGTTCGGCCAGGGCCAGGGCCATCACACGGGTGAGCTGGTTGATGCCGCCCTTGCTCACGTTGTAGCTGGCGATGGTGGGGATGGCCAGGGTGCCATTGACCGAACTCATGTTGACGATGCTGCCGCGCCCGGCGGCGGCCATCACACGGGCCACTGCCTGGCCCATCAGGAAGGCCCCCTTGAGGTTGACGCGCAGCACGGCATCGAAGTCGGCTTCGCTGATCTCCAGAAAATCGGCCGCCTTAAATATGCCGGCGTTGTTGACCAGGATGTCGATGTGCCCGTGGGTTTGCAACACGGTGGCCACGGTGGCGTCCACCTGGGCCTTGTCGCCCACGTCGCAGCGCAGGTAGGCCAGGCCCAGCTCGGCCGCCAGTGCCTGGCCACGCGTGTCGTCGATGTCCACCACAACGGGGTGGGCGCCTTCGCGGTGCAGGCGGCGCACGCAGGCTTCGCCTATGCCCTGGGCGCCACCGGTGACGATGGCGACGCGGCCTTGCAGGCCAAAAGAAATCGTGTTGTTCATGGTGTGGATGTTAGGGCGCGGTGTGGCTGTCGGGCAATCGGACACGCAACACGGCGCGCACAAAACCGTGGTCGCTGCGGCTGCGGTCACGGCCTTCGTGCAGGTGGTCGTTGAAGACGTCCAGCCGCAACACGTCGCCCAGGCTGTGGCGCTGGCCGGCCACAAATTCCTCGCTCACCAGCACCTGGTCCAGCACTTCCGGGAAGCCCAGGTGGATGTGCGAATACGCCACATCGCGGCGCAGTGCGGCGCCCACTTGCACGTCCCAGGCGTTGTAGAGCGCGGTGTCGCGTGCGCCTTTGTCGTAGGCGGCGCTGGTCGTGCCGGCAATGAGCTGGGTGGTCACGCTGTGGGGGCCATCGTTCAAGTCGCCCATCAGGATCAGGGGGGTGTGCGTGCGGTGGAGCAGCTCGACCACCTTGAGACGCAAGGCCAGCGACTCGGCCGCACGCATCAGGAGCGAGCGCACGCTGGCCACGGCCGCCACGTTGGGGTCG
>DASUIK010000268.1:0-7219 GCA_036279795.1 Burkholderiaceae bacterium
CCGATGAAACAAATGCCGGTGCTGTCCTTCTTCTTGGCGTTGGGCAGGCCAATCTCGGCCGCGATGCGGCGCACCTCGGTCTTGTGCAGTTCACCCACGGGAAACAGGGTCTTGCTCAGCTGCGCCTGGTTGAGGCGGTGCAGGAAATAGCTCTGGTCCTTGGAAGGATCGAGGCCCTTGAGCAACTGGAAAGCACCCCCTTGCTCGCGCACGCGTGCGTAGTGGCCAGTGGCGATTTTCTCGGCACCCAGGCGCATGGCGTGGTCGAGAAAGGCCTTGAACTTGATCTCGGCATTGCACAGGATGTCGGGGTTGGGGGTGCGCCCGGCCGAGTACTCGCGCAGGAACTCCGCGAACACGCGGTCCTTGTATTCGGCCGCGAAGTTGACGTGCTCGATCTCGATGCCGATCACGTCGGCCACGCTGGCGGCGTCCACGAAGTCGATGTTGGACGAGCAGTACTCGCCATCGTCATCGTCTTCCCAGTTCTTCATGAAGATGCCGATGACCTCATGGCCTTGCTGCTTGAGCAAATAGGCGCTGACGGCCGAATCCACGCCGCCGGACAGGCCGACGACCACACGCTGCTTGGGGTTCATGGGGCAGGATTATCCCGCCAGCGCCCCTGAAGGTGACTTGTGGGCTTGAAAGCCCGGCTCCAACCAAGCCTGACGGCATCTGACGGAAATGTCACGGTTGTGGATTTTTTTCGTGACATTTCCGGGCACAGTACGGTCTCAGCAGGGAGCCAAAACAAGAAGTCAGCAGAAGAACACAGGGAGCGAAAAAGGGAGAGGCGCCACAGAGCGACGATAAGACAGGAAGGCGGGTGTGTGTTGCGGGATCGAGAGATCCGGGGAGGCGCAACACACCCCGCCTGAACTGCTTTGAGGGTCTCAGTCGGGAGCAGCAGGCGAATCGCGGTGTTCAAAAAAGCGCGGGTACAGGATCACCTTGCGGTACGCCAATTCGATGTCACCGCTCTCACGCAAGCGCTTCAACTCCTCATGCACACGCTGCCGGGAAGCGCCCACCCCCGTTGCCAGCTCGCCCTGACCCACCCACAGCTCCACACTGCCATCTCGTGCAGGAATGCCATAGTGGTCGCTCCACCAACGCAGCACACCCCGCAAGCGGCCAGACAGGGAACGCTGGCCAATCACGTCGATCATGTCGAACTGCTGTTTCAGGCGCTTGCTCAAACCCACGGCCACGCCCACGCCGGCTTCGGGCAGGGTCATGACCATGTCGCGCAACACGTCGAGCGAAAAATGGAGCACCTCACAGTCGGGTGTGTCAACGCGGATGGTCATGCGCGAGGCGGCGTTCAACATCACGCTGTTCACGCCAAAAATCTCCTGCGCCATGATCCAGCCACCGTGCAAATCGGTGCCATCGGGCTGGGCGGACAAACAGCGGAGCCGACCGCTCAACAACCAGGACGCCTGCGTGGGCACCACACCCCGACGCTGCACCTCTTCATCGCGGCGGTAGCGCCGCCGCGTGCCGCGCGACTGCAGCAGGTGCCGGGCCTCCGGGGGCAAGTCGTGCACGGTGAAACCCACCGTTTTGATGCCAAAAGGAGAAAAAGCGCCGCTCGGGTCGTTCATCGGCCGTCAGCCAAAGGCTGGTTGTATTTTTCAAAAAACAGGGGCCGCAAAATGATCTTGCGGTACGCCACGTCCAGCTCACCCAGGTCCCGCATGGCTTTCAGCTCCATCTGCACACGCTGACGGGAAGCCCCCACGCCGTTGGCCAGATCGTTTTGTGTGACCCACAGCTCCACACTGCCATCCCGCGCCGGCGCGCCGTGCTGGCGCGCCCACCACAACAACACGGTGCGCAGTTTGTCTTCAAGCAGCGCCGGGCCATTGATGTCGATGACATCGAACAACTGGGCAATGCGCCGGCTCAGCGCCGTCAATACCCCCCACCGCGCTGCGGGATCGCGGTGCATCATGTCGAGCAACAAATCACGCGAAAAATACAGAACGTGGGCCTCGTCCGTGTCCACCATCAGGTTGTTGAGCGCCGGGCAGTCGGACAGCAGCAGGTTGAACAGGCCAAACAGCTCCTTCGGCATGACCCAACCCCGGTATTGCTCGGAGCCGTCCGGGTGGTACACGACGGTGAGCAAGCGGCCTCTGAGCAACCACGAGCCCCCCACCAGCGGCTCGCCGTAGCGCTGCACAAACTCGCCCCGCTTGTACACACGGATGTGCCCATGCTCACGCAAAAACGCCTGCGCCTGCTCGGGCAAGTCATCGATGGTGGGTCCGTTGGTACGCACCCCAAAAGGGGACAAAGCAGCGTCGTTGGAATTCATGCAGAAAAAAGCGCTTGCCGGGTCGGCGGGCGGTCTGCCGTGTGTCAACCCGTTGTTGCCCCTATTCTGACTGAAAAGTCACCTTCGTTACAAATTCCGCATTTTTTACTTCACGCAGGCCCGAATCACCCACCCAAAAACCGTTTTGTATGCAATTTTTGACTACAGTCGTGCCCGGGATTCCCACGGACTGGGACACAAAAAAACTGTCTGCTAACTGACGAAATTGTCACAAGAGCGAATGTTGTTTTTTACTTTTGAAGCCACACTTCATCTCACCGGGACACACATCGCCAACACGAAGCGATGACCCGGTACAAGGGAGGAAGGACAGTCGGTCAGCGTCACAGGGAGGCGCCACACGGCGAGACAAGAAGAAGACAGGGGACGGGTGACTGTTGCGGGATCGGTGCCATGCATTGATCCGGGGAGGCGCAACACCACCCGTCCAAACTGCCAGGACAGCACAAGCGTCGGAGAACGCAGCGATCAGGGAGAAAAAATGACGGCGCCCCAGAGCCGCCGCGAACCCAGGGCCCCGCAGAGGGTCACCAGAAAATTTCAGGGAAAGCAGGCGGGTTGCCGTGGGCAAAACCGGGGTTCACCCGGCGGCGCCGGGAAGGCATGGCAGCCCGTCTCGCCCACCACGGGCGAAACCACAGTGCCTCAGCCGCGCACTTCGCCTTCGCCCAACACCACGTATTTCAACGAGGTCAAACCCTCGATGCCCACCGGCCCACGCGCGTGGAACTTGTCGGTGCTGATGCCAATTTCCGCACCCAAACCGTACTCAAAACCATCGGCAAAACGCGTGCTGGCGTTGACCATGACGCTGGCCGAATCCACCTCGCGCAAAAAGCGCTGGGCGTGCATGTGGTCGGTGGTCAGGATGGCGTCGGTGTGGTGGCTGCTGTAGCGGTTGATGTGGGCAATGGCCTCGTCCACGCCGCCCACCACCTTGATGCTGATGATGGGCGCCAGGTACTCCTCAAACCAGTCCTGCTCGGTCGCATCTTTCACCTGCGCGCCGGGCACAGCCACCAGCAGCGCCTTGGCCTCAGGGCAGCAACGCATTTCCACGCCTTTTTGCGCGTAGATGGCGCCGATGCGCGGCAGGAAGTCGGCCGCCACACCCCGCGCCACCAGCAAGCCCTCGCTGGCGTTGCAGGGACTGTACTTCTGGGTCTTGGCGTTGTCGGCCACCTTCACGGCCATGGCGATGTCGCAGGGGTCGTCCACATAGGTGTGGCAGTTGCCGTCCAGGTGCTTGATGACGGGCACCTTGGCCTCGGCGCTGATGCGCTCAATCAGGCCCTTGCCGCCACGCGGGATGATCACGTCCACATACGCCGGCATCGCAATCAGCTCGCCCACGGCGGCGCGGTCTGTGGTCGGCACCAGCTGCACCGCCTCGGTGGGCAGGCCCGCCTCGGCCAGCGCTTGCTGCACCAGCTTGGCCAGGGCGCGGTTGCTGTCGATGGCCTCGGAGCCACCACGCAGGATGCAGGCGTTGCCGCTCTTGATGGACAGGCTGGCGGCCTCAATGGTCACATTGGGTCGGCTCTCGTAAATCATGCCGAACACGCCGATGGGCACGCGCATCTGGCCCACGCGGATGCCGCTGGGCTGCTGCTTCATGCCGATGATTTCGCCAATGATGTCGGCCATGGCGGCGAGCTGCTCGCACCCCTCAGCACAGGTTTCCAGCACCTTGGGCGTGAGTTTCAGGCGGTCCACCATGGGCTCGCTCAGGCCATTGGCGCGGGCGCGCTCCAGGTCCTTGGCGTTGTCCACCTGCAGGGCATCGACATTGGCGCGCAGCAAGCGGGCCAAAGCCAACAGTGCGTCGCGCTTGCGCGCGGCCGGGGCACGGGCCATCTCGAAAGCGGCACGGCGGGCCTGCACGCCCAGGGTCTGCATCAGTTCGGGGACATTCATCGCGTTCATGACAGCATTTTCGCACCGCCCGATCTAGACTGCGCCCACCCACCCCTGGAGGCCCCATGCTGCACCCCCAAGCCCGCGCCCTGCTCGACCTGATGATCGAACGCGGCGTGCCGCCCACCCACACCTTGAGCGTGGCCGAAGCCCGCCGCTTCTACCGCGAACGGCGCCACATCACCCAGCCAGAGCCACCGCCGATTGACACAGTGCGCGCATTGACCGCCGAGGGGCCCCACGGCCCCATCCCGCTGCGGATGTACCGCCACGGCGAGGGCTCAAGCCCGCGCCCGGTGCTGGTCTATTTCCATGGCGGCGGCTGGGTGATTGGCGACCTGGACACCCACGACACGCTGTGCCGGCAGCTGGCACTTGCCTCGGACTGTGTGGTCGTCTCGGTGGACTACCGGATGGGGCCGGAACACCCTTTCCCGGCCGCCGTGGACGATGCCTGCGCCGCCACGCGCTGGGTGGCCGCCCAAGCCCCCACACTCGGGCTGGACGCCACACGCCTGGCGGTGGGTGGCGACAGCGCCGGGGGCAACCTGGCGGCAGTGGTGAGCCTGGCCTTGCGGGGCGAGCTGCCGCTGGCGTTTCAACTGCTGATCTACCCGGCCACCGACCAGCACCGCACGCACGAATCGCACCGGCGCAATGCCCAGGGCTACCTGCTGACGGCGGACACCATGACCTGGTTCCACGACCACTACATCACCGACCCGGCACACGACGACGACTGGCGCGCTTCACCACTGCGCCACCCCGACCTGAGCAGGCTGCCACCCGCTCTGGTGCTGACCGCTGGCTACGACCCGCTGCGCGATGAAGGCATGGCCTACGCACAACGGCTCAGCGAGTCCGGCGTGCGGGCCACGCTGGTGAGCTTTGAGCGGCAAATCCACGGCTTCATCCCCATGGGCCGGGTGATCGACGAGGCCAACGAAGCCGTGGCGCTGTGCGTCGATGCACTCAAACGCGCCTTGAAGGCTTAACGCGCGGCGCAGGCCCGGCACACGCCCATCGCGAGCCGGTGCAGCGCCTGCCAGGGCTCGCTGGGCCAATCGGCCTGCCGCAGGCCTTTGACGATGCCGTCCACCCGGTGGGCATCCACCACAAAGCCCGCCGCCTGCGCGGCGGTGATGCGCGGCAGGGCACGCTCCATGAGCTTTTCCTTCGCGCCCCAAACGCGGTTTTCGCGCAAGGCCAAGGGCAAGGGCTTGCCATCGGCCATCGCCTGCTTGACGCGGTGCAGGGTGCGCACATCATCCGCCAGAGCCCAGTGCACCAGCACCGGGGCCTCACCCTCGGCCTGCAGGCCGTCGAGCATGCGCTGCGCGCGCCCCAACTGCCCGCCCAGCACGGCTTCGGCCAACTTGAAGGCGTCGTAGCGTGCCACGTTGAGCACCGCGCTTTCCACCTGCTCAAACGACAACTCGCCTTCGGGAAACAGCAGGCCCAGTTTCTGAATCTCCTGGTGCGCCGCGAGCAGGTTGCCCTCAACACGGTCGGCAAAAAACTGCAGCGTGCGCTGCCCGTCCTCACCGGCCTGCACACGCTGGCCTTGGGCTTGCAAACGGTGCGCAATCCACTGCGGCAAGGCTTGGCGTTCGATGGGATCGGTGCGCACCGTGATGCCGTTGGCGTCCAGCGCCCCAAACCACGCGCCCTTTTGGGTGGCGCTGTCCAGGCGCGGCAAAAACACCAGGGTCAGCACACTGTCGTTGCCACGCGCGGCCTCGGCCAGTTGCTGTAAGGCCTGTGAGCCGTCTTTGCCCGGCTTGCCCGAGGGGATGCGGATTTCCACGATCTGCTTGTCGGCAAACAAACTCAGTGAGCCGCCGGCGGCCAGCACCTCGCTCCAGTCGAAATGGGCCCCGGCCACGGTGAACACGCTGCGGTCGGTGTAGCCTGCCGCGCGCGCCGCGCTGCGCACGGCATCGGCACATTCTTGCTGCTGCAGGGGCTCATCGCCGTACAGCGTGTACAGGCTTTTGAGGCCACGCTGGAGGTGTGAGGCGATCTGGGCCGATGGGACTTGCATGGGCACGGATTATCGTCGGCGCCCTACTCGTCTTCGATGGCGGTGATGGTCACAAACCCCAGGTGGTGCATGAGCTCCCGCACCAGCACCAGCAACGCGGCCTCGTGGGGGGTGCCGCCCAAGGCCTGGTCACCCGCCGGGTAGCCCAGTGACACCGACGCCATGTGCTGAAAGGCCAGCTCGGCCTCCTCAAGGGTGGCCGATGGGGCGCTGGGCAAAGGGTGGGACGCCAAACGCCGGATCAGCGAATGCAGCGCCGGGTCGCGGGTGAGCAAAGTGGCTCCGCGTGGCTGCCCTTGGACGCGCGCCAACGCATCTTCGATCACGTCGATGGCGTGCTCGATGTCGCTGGCGCGCGGTGGCGTGTGGCGCAGGCAATCGCGCACCAGGCGCGTGGGGCCCAGCGGCAGGCTGACGTGGGCCTGCGGGGCTTCGCCCTGGCCCACAAACAGTTCAATCTGTTCGTCACCAACGCGCAGTTCCGTGACGTGTTCGGTGGCGGGGATCTTGGGGGTCATGTGGTTGCCCTGGCCGGGAGGCCGTTCACAGCCCGCGCCAGGCGCCGGCATCCAGCCATTGTGCGCACCAGTCGGGCAAGGCATCGGCCGGCATTGGCTTGGCGATGCCGTAGCCTTGTGCGATGTGGCAGCCCATCTTGCGCAGCGCTGATCCGTGGGCCAAAGTCTCGACGCCTTCGGCAATCACCTCGCGGTGAAAAGCCCCTGCCAGCTCGATCACGCCCTGAACGATGCCCAGGTCTTCGGGATCAGAAAGCATGTCGCGCACAAAACTCTGGTCGATCTTCAGACTGTGCACCGGTAACTTGCGCAGGTAGGTGAGGGACGAATAGCCCGTGCCGAAATCGTCCAGTGAAAACCGCACGCCCAGCCCGATGCAGCGTTGCAGGATGT
>DASUIK010000269.1:0-2625 GCA_036279795.1 Burkholderiaceae bacterium
GAGCCAGGCTTCGCGGGTGAGGTAGGCGGCAGGCTGGCGGGTGGCGATGCGCTGCTCGACGAGGGCCGATACCTGCTGTTGTTCGTCCGCCGTCACGGGGCGGTTGCCCTCGGCGTCGAGGTCGCCGTCCAGCGGCAGGCCCAGGCGCCACAGCACCAGCCACACGGCTTCGTCAAAGGCATTGGTGGTGCCTTGGCCAAAGGCGACGCCCGCTTGCAGCAGGCGCTGTTCGGCAGCGTCGATGAGTTCGGTGAGTGTCATTCGGCCAGTTTTTCGAGCACGCGGCGGTAGATGTTTTTCAGCGGCTCGATTTCGGCCACCGGCACACACTCGTCGATCTTGTGGATGGTGGCGTTGGTGGGGCCGAGTTCGATGACTTGCGGGCAGATCTGGGCGATGAAGCGGCCGTCGCTGGTACCGCCGGTGGTGGAGAGTTCGGTCTCCAGCCCGGTTTCAAGCCGGATGGCGTCGCGCACGGCATCTACCAGGGTGCCGGGCGGCGTGAGGAAGGGGCGGCCGCCCAACGTCCAGGCCAGGTCATAGCCGTCGCCGGGCTGCAAGCCGTGGCGGGCCAGGATGCCTTGCACGCGCTGCTGCAGGCCCTCGGGGGTGGATTCGGTGCTGAAGCGGAAGTTGAAGTCCACCACAACGGTGCCCGGGATGACGTTGCTCGCGCCGGTGCCGCCGTGGATGTTGCTGACCTGCCAGCTTGTGGGCGGGAAAAAGTCGTTGCCGTTGTCCCACACGGTGGCCACCAGTTCGGCCAGGGCGGGGGCGAGCAGGTGGATCGGATTCTTGGCCAGGTGCGGGTAGGCGATGTGGCCTTGGATGCCCTTGACCGTGAGCTTGCCGCTCATGGTGCCTCGGCGGCCGTTCTTGACCATGTCGCCCACACGCTCGACCGAGGTGGGCTCGCCGACGATGCAGTAGTCCAGCTTTTCGCCGCGCGCCTTCAGCGCCTCGCAGACGATGACGGTGCCATCGTTGGCCGGGCCCTCTTCGTCGCTGGTGAGCAAAAAGGCGATGCCCAACGCGGGGTCGGGGTGATTGACCAGGAATTCTTCCACCGCCACCACCATGGCGGCCAACGAAGTTTTCATGTCGCTGGCGCCACGGCCGTAGAGCTTGCCGTCGCGGTGGGTGGGCACAAACGGGTCGCTGCCCCACTGCGCCAGCGGGCCGGTGGGCACCACGTCGGTGTGACCGGCGAACACCAGCAGCGGGGCGGCTTGGCCAGCCACCGGGCGGCCGGTGCGTTTGGCCCAGAGGTTGGTGACGCGGAAATCGGCCGGGCCGCTTTCCAGGGTTTCGCACTCGAAGCCCAAGGGGCGCAGTCGTTCGGTGATCAGTGCCTGGCAGCCGGCATCCAGGGGGGTGACAGAGGGGCGGGCAATCAGCGCCTCGGCCAGGCGCAGGGTCTCAAAGCTCATGGTGTCCATTCAGCGCGCGGTTGGTCCCACGCCTTGTTCAATGCTTGATTTCGAGCGAGAACTCGGTGAAGGAGGGGCCCGCGGCCGCCTCTTCGGCCGCTTGCTCTGCCGCTTGGGGGCCTTTGGCAAAGGTGTTTTGCAGGCGCCACAACAGGTTGGTGGGCGAATCGGCGTAGGCCAGGCCTTCCTTGCGGTCGATGCGGCCGGAGGTGATGAGGCGCGCCAAGTCTTCCTCGAAGGTCTGCGAGCCCTCGGCCATGGAGTTTTCCATGGCTTCGCGCACACCCGAAAAATCGGCCTTCTCGATCAGCTCCTGCACCAGTTTGGTGTTGACCATCACCTCCATGGCGGGTGCGCGGCTGCCGTCCACCGTGCGCAACAGGCGCTGCGAGATGACACCGCGCAGCGAGGCCGCGAGGTCGCCCAGCAGGGTGGGGCGCACTTCCACCGGGTAGAAGCTCAGGATGCGGTTGAGCGCGTGGTAGCTGTTGTTGGCGTGAAGCGTGGCCAGGCACACGTGGCCCGACTGGGCATAGGCCAGGGCCGCGCTCATGGTTTCGCGGTCGCGGATTTCGCCGATCATGATCACGTCCGGGGCCTGACGCAGCGCGTTCTTCAGCGCCAGTTGCAGGCTGGCCGTGTCGCTGCCCACCTCGCGCTGGTTCACCACCGACTTTTTGTGGCGGATCATGAATTCCACCGGGTCCTCAATGGTCAGGATGTGACCACTGAGCCGCTGGTTGCGGTGGTCGATCATCGAGGCCAGCGTGGTGCTCTTGCCCGAGCCCGTGGCCCCGACGATGAGCACCAGGCCCCGCTTTTCCATCACCAGATCGCCCAGGATCTCCGGCACATGGAGCGACTTGAGCGGCGGAATGTTGAGCGTGATGTAGCGGATGACCACCGCATACGTGCCCCGCTGGCGCATGGCGCTGATGCGGAAGTTGCCCACGCCGTCGATGGGCAAAGCCAGGTTCAGCTCGCCCATTTCCTCCAGCTCTTCGATCTTGGTGGGCGGCAGCACCTCGGCCAGCAGCTTGATCGGCGAGTCCTTGGCCAGCGGCTGGGCGTTGATGGGCACACACTGCCCATTGATCTTGATGAGCGCGGGCGCGAATGGCGACAGGTACACGTCCGACGCCTCTTTCTCGGCCATCAGCCTGAGGATGCGTTCCATCATCGCCATGTGCAGCTC
>DASUIK010000270.1:0-2131 GCA_036279795.1 Burkholderiaceae bacterium
ACCGGGCAAAAATGGTGGCTGCAGGCGCTGCGCACGGTGATGGGCCCCACGATCATCAGCTCGTTGAGATGCTCGGCGTTCGGGAATTCCGTGACGCTCGGCCCCTTCACGTAGCGGCCGTTGAAGACCTCCTTGAGGTACATCTTGGCCACGCGGCGGGCGGTGTCGCCGGTGTTGTGGTCGTTTTCGGTGTCGATCACCATGGCGTCGAGCACGCCCTGCATCTTGACGGTCACCTCGTCGAGCAGCTTGTCCAGCTCACCTGGCTGGATGAACTCGGCGATGTTGTCGTTGGAGTGAAAACGTTTGCGAGCGGCCTTAATGCGCTCGCGGATCTTGACCGACACGGGGACGCCGACGTCCTCGTCTTGCCGAACGGCATCGTCGCTTGGGTTCATGCTTGGCTCAACTTTCCTCAACATTCGGGCATGCTAACACCGGCCCCCACGCGCAAGGCAAATGAGGTTATTGAGGCCTGGAAACCAAGGCCTGCAGGTCGGCCAAGGTGTTCGCCTCGTGCAAGGGCTTGTCGGTGCGCAGCCGCAACATGCGCGGGAAACGCACCGCCAGCCCGCTCTTGTGGCGCGGGCTGGCGCCAATGCCTTCAAACCCCAGCTCAAACACCAGCGTGGGCCGCACGCTGCGCACCGGGCCGAACTTTTCCAGCGTGGTTTGTCGGATGACTGCATCCACCTGCGCGAACTCGGCATCGGTCAAACCCGAGTAGGCCTTGGCGAAGGCCACCAGTTGCAAGGCCCCGGGTTGGGCCGGTTCGCGCCGCGCGATGGCGTCGATCACCGCCTGCGCCTCCTGCGCGTCCACCGGCGGCCGGCTCCATACGGCAAAGGTGTAGTCGGTGTAGAGCGAGGCGCGGCGGCCGTGGCCCGCCTGTGCGTAGATCAGCACCGCATCCACCACCATGGGGTCCAGCTTCCACTTGCACCACAGGCCGTCGCCGCGTGTGCGGCCCACGCCATAGCGCGCCTCGCGCTGTTTGAGCATCAGGCCCTCGACGCCACACTCCCGTGCCGAAGCGCGCTGGGCAGCCAGAACCGACCAATCCTCGGCCGCGACGAGGGGCGACAGGCGCAAACCTGGGCATCGCATGGCCAGCGCCTGCAGTTGTTCGCGCCGTTGCCACAGGGGCTGGTCGCGTCGGTCCACCCCATCGCACTCCAACAGGTCGTAGGCGACGAAGGTGACCGGCACATCGGTCAGCAGCTTGCGGGTCACACTTCGACGACCGATGCGCTGTTGCAACCGGGCAAACGGAGCGGGTTGATCGACGGCGGCGTCCCACGCCAAGATTTCGCCGTCCAGCACGGTGCCGTCGGGCCAGGTGGCGGCCAGGGCCACCAACTCGGGGTAACGCTCGGTCACCAGTTCTTCGCCGCGTGTCCACACCCACACCTGCCCGCTGCGCTTGACCACCTGGCCGCGCACGCCGTCCCATTTCCACTCCACCAACCATTCATCGGGTGAGCCCAAGACCACGTCCCACGCCCGGATGTCATCGGGCAGGTCAAACAAATCGACCAGGGGGTGGGCCAGGAAAAAGGGGTAGGGCTGACCGTCGTTGCGCGCTTCATCGTCCGCGCTACCCTCGGGCGCGACGAGCGCCAGGAAGCCGGAGGCGGTGGGCATGCTCTTGGCATCGGCGTAGCCCATCATGCGCTGCGCCACGCGTTTGGGGTCCAGCCCCGCATGTTCGGCCAAGGCCCGCTGCACCAGCAGCTTGCTCACCCCAACACGAAAACCCCCGCCCACCAGCTTGATGAGCAGGAAGCGGCCAGCGGCATCCAAGGCCGTGAACATGGCGCGCAAGGCGGCGTCCACGGCCTCAGGCGATTGCCCGCGCAGCGGCAACAGTTGTTCAGTCATCCAATCGCTCAAGCCCAGCTCGGCCAGCGGGCTTTGACCATTCGGCCCATCAGGGATCAACAGCGAAATGGTTTCGGCCAAATCGCCCACCACCTGGTAGCTGGCCTCGAACAGCCAGTCGCTCACACCCGCGAGTTCGCAAGCGGTGGCACGCAAAGCGGCGGTGCGCACCACCTGGCGCGGCTTGCCCCCGGCCAGGAAATACACCACCCAGGCCGCATCGTCGGGTGGCGCGTCGCTGAAATAGCGG
>DASUIK010000271.1:0-2697 GCA_036279795.1 Burkholderiaceae bacterium
CTGCCCTGCCGCGTGTGTGGCACAGCCATCAAGACCCTGCGCCAGGGCCAGCGCTCCACCTTCTACTGCCCACAGTGCCAGAAACCCTGAGCGGCGCCGGGGGGCAGTGCTATATTGATCCGATCCTTGATTCGCCCGCCCGACACGCCATGGACTTCAACCAGGAATTCGACCAGCACGGAGCCTGGCGCCGCCAGTTTGCCCAGCGCCTGAAGCAGCTGAGCGAGTGGCTGAGCGAGCACGAGCTGATGGACGCCGGTGTGCTGGCGCGGCTCGACCAGCTGCAGTCACAGGTCAAGGCCGACAAGGTCATGGTGGCCTTCGTGGCCGAGTTCTCGCGCGGCAAATCCGAACTCATCAACGCGGTGTTTTTTGCCGGTTACGGGCGGCGCATCATGCCGGCCAGCGCCGGGCGCACCACCATGTGCCCGACCGAGCTGGGCTTTGATGCCGATGTGGCGCCCTGCTTGCGGCTCCTGCCCATCGAGACGCGGCTGCAGCCACAGTCGCTCATGGAGTGGCGCAGTGCGCCGCAGGAATGGGAGCGCATCGATCTCGATGTGAACGACCCCGCTCAGTTGGCCCAGGCCATTGAGAAGGTGGCCGAGGTGGTGCGGGTGGACCAGGCGCAGGCGCGTGCGCTGGGCTTCTGGCACGACGAAACGCCTGAAGACAACCCCTTGCCCGGCCCCGATGGGCTGATCGAAGTGCCGCGTTGGCGCCATGCCCTCATCAACATGGCCCACCCCCTGCTCAAGCAGGGCCTGGTCATTCTGGACACCCCGGGCCTCAACGCCATCGGCGCCGAGCCCGAGCTCACCGTGAGCCTGCTGCCCCAGGCGCATGCGGTGGTCTTCATCCTTGCCGCCGATGCGGGCGTGAGCAAATCCGATCTCACCATCTGGCGGGAGCATCTGGCGCCTGCGGCCGAACGCATCGATTCGCGCCTGGTGGTGCTCAACAAGATCGACACGCTTTGGGACGACCTCAGCACGCCCGAGTACATCGCTGCGCAGATCCAGCGTCAGCGTGAAAGTTCGGCGCGGGTCTTGGGCTTGAGCGAAGACCAGGTGATCGCTGTGTCGGCCCAGAAGGGCTTGCTGGCCAAGGTGCAGCAAGACCCGGTGCGCCTGGCCGCCAGCCACCTGCCCGAGCTGGAACAGGCGCTGGGCGAGGGCCTGCTGGGTCGGCGCAAACGCATTCTGCAAGGGGTGGTGGCCGATGGCATTCAGGAGCTGCAACGGGAAACCGGGCGCATGCTACACACCCAGGAACGTGAGCTGGTCGAACAACTGCAGGAACTCGAAGGCCTGCGCGGCAAAAACGCCACCGTGATCCGTCAGATGCGCTTGCGCATCGAACAGGAACAGGCTGAGTTCGACAGCAGCGGCGCCCGCATTCAGGCGGTGCGTTCGGTGCACCTCAAACTGTTGCGCGAGTTGTTTGGCCTGCTCAGCACCACCACCCTCAAGACCGAGGTGGCCCAACTGGCCGAGGCGCTCAAGAAGCCGGGCATCAAGTTCGGCGTGAAAAAAACCTATGGCGAGAGTTTCGACCGCTTGCGCGATGTGTTGCAGCGTTCGCAGAGGATGGGCGAAGACATCCAGACCATGCTGGTCAACAGCTTCAAGAGCCTGAACGTGGAGTTCGGTTTTTCGCTGCAACCGCCAGCTGCGCCCGATCTCAAGCGCTACCGCGATGATCTGGCGCTGATCGAGCGCAACCATTTGCAGTACCTGGGTTTGACCAATGCGCTCAAGCTCGCCCAGCCCGAATTTGCCGAGCGCCTGGCGCGGGCGCTGATGTCACGCCTCAAGGCGGTGTTCGATGCCGCGCTGGTCGAGGTCGAGGCCTGGAACAAATCGGCCGCAGCCCAGCTGGACGGCCAGTTGCGCGAGCGCCGCCGCAACTTCACCCGCCGCATCGAAGCGGTCACCCGCATCCAGACCGCCGCCAGTGGCCTGGACGACCGAATCAGTGAACTGAGGCAGATGTCGGCCGCATTGAGCGCCACCCAGGCACGCCTGGCCGAACTGTGTGCCCAGCTTTTGGACGACACCGTGCCCGAGGCGGCACCCGGCACCGAGGTCGAAGCGCCCGAGCAAGCGGCCTGATGCGCCCGCACGTTCCGGCTTCTGCCGCCGCGCAGGAGCTGTCTCCTGCCTTGTTTGCTCGCCTGGTGGCCTGGCAGCGCACCCACGGGCGCAGCCACCTGCCCTGGCAGCACACACGCGACCCCTACCGCGTGTGGCTCTCCGAGATCATGTTGCAGCAGACCCAGGTGGTCACGGTGTTGGGCTATTACGAGCGTTTTCTGGCGCGCTGCCCCACCGTGGCCGACTTGGCGGCCGCGCCAGCGGACGAGGTAATGGCCTTGTGGAGCGGCCTCGGCTACTACAGCCGCGCGCGCAACCTGCACGCCTGCGCACAGCAGGTGGTGGCGCGTTTTGGTGGTGTGTTCCCCAGCACCTCGGCCGAGCTGCAAACCTTGCCCGGCATCGGCCCGTCCACCGCAGCGGCCATCGCGGCCTTCTGTTTTGGCGAACGCATTTCCATCATGGATGGCAACGTCAAACGGGTGTTGTCGCGTGCCCTGGGATTTGATCGCGATCTGGCGCAGGCCGCCAACGAGCGTGCCCTGTCGGCACTGGCCCAGGCCTTGGTGCCAGCCGACGCCAGCCACGACGACATGATTGC
>DASUIK010000272.1:0-6199 GCA_036279795.1 Burkholderiaceae bacterium
TTCCTGGCCGAGCACCACGGTGCGCCGGTGATGTTGCTCGCACTGTTGCTGGGCATGGCGCTGAACTTCCTGACCCAGCCCGAGGCAGGCCAGCACAGCCGCAGCGCGGCTGGCATCGACTTCACCGCCAAGGCGGTGCTGCGCCTGGGCGTGGCCTTGCTGGGTTTGCGCATCACCATCGACCAGGTGATGGCACTGGGTTGGGGACCGATTTTGATGGTGGTGCTGTCGGTGGCCGCCACCATCGGGGTCGGCATCCTCCTGGCTCGGCTCATGGGTTTTCAGATGTTTTTTGGCTTGCTCACCGGTGGGGCGGTGGCCATTTGTGGCGCCTCGGCCGCGCTGGCGCTCTCTGCCGCCATGCCGGCGCACCCACGCAAGGAGCAGGCCACGCTGTTCACGGTCATCGGCGTGAGCACCCTGTCCACCATGGCCATGGTGCTGTACCCCATGCTCACGGCCTGGCTGGGCCTGGCGCCGGTGCAGGCCGGGGCCTTCATCGGCGGCACGGTCCACGACGTGGCCCAGGTGGTGGGGGCGGGCTACAGCATTTCGCACGAAGCGGGTGACGTGGCCACGCTGATCAAACTCATGCGCGTGGCCATGTTGTTGCCCGTCATTGCGTTAGCGGCCTGGCTGGCGCGTCGGCACGAGCTCAGCGTTGGCACAACCACTTCGGGTCCTCGACCGCCCTTGTTGCCCTGGTTTGCCGTGGCGTTTGCGGTGCTGGTGGCCATCCACAGCACCGGCTGGCTGCCCGCCTGGCTGGTGGCCGCCGGCAAAGCGGCTTCGCAGTGGTGCCTGGTGGGTGCGATGGCGGCCATCGGCATGAAAACCCACCTCAAGGACGTGCTCAAGGTGGGCTGGAAACCGGTGGCCTTGATGGTGCTCGAAACCGTCTTCCTGGCCGCCTTGTTCTATGGGTTGCTTTTGGTGGTCTGAGCCTATTTGTTGAGCAGCAGGTTGGGCAGCCACAGCGAGAACGCAGGCACATAGGTCACCAGCATCAGCGTGGCCCCGAGCGCGCCGTAGAAGGGGCCGATGGTGCGCATGACCTGGCCCACCGATATCTCGCCAATCGCACAGCCCACGAACTGCACCGAGCCCACGGGAGGGGTGTTCAGGCCCAGCGCGCAGTTGATCAACATGACGATGCCGAACTGCATGGGATCCATGCCGAAGTGCATGGCGATGGGCATGAAGATGGGCGTGCAAATCAGTATGGTGGCCGCCATGTCCAGGAAGGTGCCCAGCACGAACAGCAGGATGTTGATCAGCAGGAAGATGACCCATGGGCTGGTGGAGATGGACTGCATCAGCTCGCCGGTTTTCTGCGGCACCTCGTACAAGGCCATGAAGTAGCCGAACGCGCTGGAAATGCCGATCAGCAACAGCACCACGCCGGTGGTTTTGCAGGCTTTGGCACAGGCCTTGAGGAAGTTGGGCCAACTCAGGCTGCGGTAGACAAACACCGTGACAAGCAGCGCCCAGGCCACGGCGATGGACGCCGACTCGGTGGCGGTGAACACGCCCGAAAGGATGCCACCGAGGATGATGACCACCACAAACAGGCCGGGCAGGGCGGCGAGAAACGCGCTGATCACCATGGCCCAGCCCGGGAACTTGCCGTGCACCGGGTAGCCGCGCTTGACGGCCACGTAGTAGGCCGCCGCCAAGTTGCACACTGTGAGGATGATGGCCGGGATGAGGCCCGCAAGGATCAGGCCCAGCACGCTCACCGATGCGATGCCGGCGGTGGCCAGCGTGAAGATGATGAGGTTGTGCGAGGTGGGCATGATGGCGCCCACCAGGGCCGCGTGGGTGGTGACGTTGACCGCGTAGTCGGCGTCGTAGCCCTCTTTTTTCATCAGCGGAATCATCACGGAGCCGATGGCCGAGACGTCTGCCAGCGGCGAGCCGGCGATGCCACCAAAGATGGTGCAGCCCAGCACGTTGCTCATGCCCAGACCGCCGCGCACGTGGCCGACCAAGCTGTTGGCAAAACGCACGATGCGGTCTGCAATGCCACCGTAGAGCATCAGTTCGCCCGCGAAGACGAAGAAGGGGATGGCCAGAAAGCTGAACACCTGCATGCCACCCACCATTTTCTGAAAGACGATGGCGATGGGCAGGCCGGCGGCGAGTATGGTGGCCACCGACGACAGGCCGATGGCGAATGCCACCGGCACGCCCAGCAGCAGCAGGACAGTGAAGGTGGCGGCGAGGATGGTCAGTTCCATGAGGGCTCCACAACGGTACCGCGCAGCAGGGCGATCACGTGTTCGATGGAAAACAGCACGATGAGGCTGCCGGCGATGACGATGGGCACGTAGTCGATGCCATCGGGCACCGGCAACATGGGTTTTTTCTCGGCCCATTTGGCGCTGGCCCACTGCCAGCCGCTGGTGGTCATGAGCACGCCAAAGGTACCCACCAAGAGGTGGATGAGGATTTCGATCCGGTGCTGCCAGGTTTCAGGCAGCAGGCCAACCAGCGATTCAAGGCCGATGTGGCCGGCATCGCGCACGCCCACGGCGAGTCCAAACGCAGTGACGAACAGCACCAGCAGCATGGCCAGGGCCTCGGCCCAGGTGGGGGTGTCGTTGAAGATGTAACGGCCGATGACCTGCCACTGAACGCAGAGAACGACCGCAATCAGGCCGATCACCGCCAGCAGCAAGCTCAGCTTGGACAAGGCAGCACAGAATTTGGTGTACATGGGAATTTCCTGGCGCGTGCGCCCGCCTCTGGGGCCGCGCACGCGCAAACTGGCCACCACCTGGCGGCCAGTGACAAGGGCCGATGGACTTATTTGGTGTCCTGCACGGACTTGACCAGCCGCTTCATGTCGGGCGTGGTCATGAACTTGTCGTAGACCGGGCCCATCACGGCCTGGAAGGACGCCTTGTCCACATCCACGATTTGCGCGCCGCCCGCCTTCACGGTGGCCAACGATTTGGCTTCCTGCTCATCCCACTTCTGACGCTGGAACGCCACCGACTCCTTGGCGGCAGCGCGCACCATGTCCTGCTCGGCCTTGGGCAGCTTGTCGAACACCACCTTGGACATCAGCAGCATCTCGGGCGCCATGGAGTGTTCGGTCTTGGAGTAGACCTTCACCGCTTCGTAGTGTTTGGCGGTGTCGAAAGAGGGAATGTTGTTTTCGGCCGCGTCGATCAGGCCGGTTTTGAGGCCGGTGTAGACCTCACCATAGGGCATGGGAGTCGCATTGGCGCCCATGGCGCCCATCAGGGCCACCCACAGGTCGGACTGCTGCACCCGGATCTTCAGGCCCTTGGCGTCGGCCACGGTTTTGATGGGTTTCTTGGCGTAAATGGAGCGTGCGCCGCTGTCGTAGAACGCCAGCCCCACAAAACCCGCCGACTCGCAGCTCTTGAGGATTTCTTCACCCACCGGGCCATCCAGCGTTTTGCGCATGTGCTCAACCGAGCGGAACAGGAAGGGCATGGTGGGTACCTGGGTGAGGGGGCACACGCTGTTCATGGGGCTGATGTTCACCCGGGTCAGCTCCAGGGCGCCGATCTTCACCTGGTCGATGGTTTCCTTTTCGGTGCCCAGCGCACCCTTGTTGAACACCTTGATCTTGTGTTTGCCGCCGCTGCTTTTTTCCAGGATTTCGCTCATGCGCTTGACCGCCACCACGGTGGGGTAATCGTCGGCGTTGTGGATGTCGGCCGAGCGGAACTCGGCGGCGCCGGCGGCGATGGCGGACAAAGCGATTGCGCTGGCCAGGAATCGGGGCAAGGTTTTCATGTTGTCTCCGTAGGGGTGGTTTTGACTTGGGGGCAGGAAAAAGAGGGGGGCGTTGTTCAACGCCGGAAGGCAGGCTCTTCAAGGCCTTTGACGCCTGGGTTCAAGGCGAACACGCCACCGGCCAGCGGCTGGTCTGACAGGTCCACGCCATCCGGTCGGATGGAGGTGACGAACAGCGTGTCGAGACCGGCGCCACCAAAGGCGCACATGGCGGGTTTTTTCACCGGCACGGGCAGCGAGCGGTCGAGGCGGCCATCGGGCGTGAAGCGGTGCACCAGGCCCGCGTCGTTGCCACAAATCCAGTAGCAGCCGTCGGCGTCTACGGCCGCGCCGTCGGGCCGGCCGGGCAGGGGGGTCATGTCCACAAAAAGGCGCCGGTTGTGGGGCGTGCCCGTGTCGACGTCGTAGTCGAAAGCCCAGATGGATTGGACCGTCGGGTGGGAGTCCGACAGGTACATGGTGCGCCCGTCGGGGCTGAAGGCAAGGCCGTTGGGGGTGATGAAGCCGTCCAGCACCGGCGCCAGGCCGCCTGCGGTGGTGTAACGGTACAGCACACCCACCGGGGCCGCAGCCGCCATGTTCATCAGCATGGTGCCCGCCCAGAAGCGGCCTTGCCGGTCACAACGGCCATCGTTGAAGCGCATGCCGTCGCGGGCGTGGGCCACGGTGGCCAGGCGCTCGGCCGCCAGATGCAGGCCAACTTCATGCTGCAGGCGAAACACGCCCGACCCCATGCCGGCCACCCACTCCGCGCTGCCGGCCACAGGGGCCATGCAGGCGAGCACTTCGGGCGCATCGCGGTGGCTCAGCGCGCCCGCCTGCCAGCGCCATTGGCGGCCAGTGGGAATGTCGGCCCAATACAGCGCTTGTTCGCTGGCCACCCACACAGGGCTTTCGCCGGTGGCGCAGCGCGTGTCCGCGATCAGTTCGGCTTGCATCGTCACACCACTCACTGATCGAAGGGGCCAGCTTTGACAAAGGCGCCGCCCTGGTAGATCGCGGCCGGGTCGTTGAGATCGGCCGGAGGGGTGCGGGCATACACGGCTTCGCGGAACACGTCCGAGCTGTCCTGGGGGCGGTAGCCGATGTGCTTGGCGCGGCTGTTGTCCCACCACGTCACCGCGTTGTCGGAGACGCCAAAAATGATGGAATGCCCCAGCACCGGGGTATCCAGGCACGCGGTTACCAGGCGGTGCAGGTCGTCGTGGCTGAGCCATGTGGCCAGCATCCGGCGGTCGCGCGGCTCAGGAAACGACGAACCAATGCGCACACAGGCCGTTTCGATCCCGTAGCGTTCGAAATAGAAGCGCGACAAGTCCTCACCAAACGCCTTGCTCACGCCGTACAGCCCATCGGGGCGTGGGGGGTGATCCGAGGTGATGGTTTCGCCTTGACGATAAAACCCGGTCACGTGGTTGGAACTGGCGAAAACGATACGGCGCACGCCATGCTTGCGGGCCGACTCGTAGAGGTTGTACACACCAACGATGTTGGCGTTGAGGATGGGGGCAAAGGGACCCTCGACGGAGTAGCCCCCCAAGTGGACGATGGCGCTGACGCCGGCAACCGCGCGATCGACGGCCGCTGCGTCACCCAGGTCGGCTTGAACGATTTCTTCGCCTTCGGTCGCTGCGCCCAAATCGTTGAAATCTGAAAGACGCAAGACTTTGCAATTGGCCTTGAGCCGCAGGCGCAGCACTTGACCCAGTGCGCCCGCAGCGCCGGTGAGCAGAAGTTTGTCGTGGATTTGAAGAGGCATGGAGATGTTATCGGTCATACGTTGTCTGATGACAAGATTCTCTGTTTCCACCCATTCGGTGTCAAGACTAAGTTGGGGCACTAGGTGTAAGCCCTAGGAAATAGTTTTAGAGGTTCCCAATATATTCCACGATGTATATTATGTTAAGTGTTATCGTGGGCTACAAGTCAAGCTTGGTCCCAACTGACACTTGAACGAGTCCGCCCTCTACCACTTGCCTTTTGGTGCAGCCAAACGCACACGCTGCGCGATCTGCTCGGCCAAAGACGTTCGACCCGCACGGTGCGCAAAATCCAGAGCGCTGAGACCTTGCTCGTTGCGTAGCGTGGCGTCGGCGCCGGACTCAAGCAACAGCGGCGCGAGTTTCTCGTGACCGTACATGGCGGCCATCATCAAGGGGGTAGATCGGTTGGGCGATTCAGCGTCGATGTAGGCATGGGCATCAAGCAGAAGCTGCACCACCGGCAAAGCCTTCTCTGTCGCGTTCGAGCAGGCGTAGTGCAGCGGTGCCCAACCGGTTTTATTCACATGAGCGCCGCGTTTGATGAGAACCTGGCATTGGGCCAAGTACGCCTTCAAAGCCGCCATCATCAGCGGACTTTCGTCTTTGCTGTTGCGCGCCTCCACGTCCACACTGGGTCGGGAGACGAGGAAGTTGAAGGCCTT
>DASUIK010000273.1:0-12213 GCA_036279795.1 Burkholderiaceae bacterium
CTGGCCTTGCTGGCCTTGAGCGGCTGCGGCGGCGGTGACCTGGCACTCAACGTGAAACCCAGCTGGCTGGGTCAGGTGGGGGCCACCACGTACGACGGTGAAAGCGACGACCTGCTGACCGCCGGCCTGGGCAAGACCGGCTTGGCAGCGGCCGTCCCGCCGGCTTACGCCAACCCCCTGGCCCCGACGGCGGCCGAGCTGCGCCGCACCGCCATCCACACCAACTACCGCGCCATGGTGGACATGACCACGGCCGGTGGTTACGGTGTGTTTTACGGCCCCAATGTGTCGCCCAACGGCACGGCCGGCACAGGCGAAGGCAAGGTGGCGGGGCGCGAGTACCACGCCTTTGCCGACGATGGCACCGGCCGCCTCAACGTGGGCCTCATGGTGCAGGTGCCTGCCAGCTTCAACCCGGCCAAGCCCTGCATCATCACCGCCACCGCCTCGGGTTCGCGCGGGGTCTATGGCGGCATCTCCACCGGCGAATGGGGCCTCAAGCGCGGTTGCGCCGTGGCCTACACCGACAAGGGCACGGGCGCTGCGCCGCACGACCTGCAGAACGACACCGTGCCGCTGATCGATGGCACGCGCAGCAGCGCCACCGCAGCGGGCAAAAACGCCGCCTTCAACGCCGGCCTGTCGGCCACCGAGTTGGCCGCTTTCAACACCGCCACGCCCAACCGCTTTGCTTTCAAGCACGCACACTCCGGCCAGAACGTTGAAAAGGACTGGGGCCAGAGCACGCTCAGGGCGGTGGAGATGGCCTTCTACGTGCTCAACGAACAACTCGGTGATCGCGACCTGCTGGGCCAGCGCTTGCAGACCTTCCGCCCGTCCAACACCCTGGTGATCGCGTCCAGCCTGTCCAACGGCGGTGGTGCCGCATTGGCCGCGGCCGAGCAGGACAGCAAGGGCCTGATCGATGGCGTGGCGGTGTCGGAGCCCGCCGTGGAGCTGCCTGCCAACCACGGCGTGACCGTGCAGCGCGGCAACACCCCGGTGGCCGTGGTGGGCAAACCGCTGGTGGACTTCACCACCTACGCCAACCTCTACCAGGCCTGCGCATCGCTCGCGCCGTCCGTGGCGGGTGGTCCGTTCGCGGGCGCGTTTGCCGCCGGTTTTGCGGGGGCGGCCTTCCCGGTGGCGCCCAACCGCTGTGCGGCGCTCAAGGCCCAGGGCTTGCTGAGTGCCGACACCACCGCAGCCCAGGCCGAAGAGGCCTTGGGCAAGCTGCTGGCTTACGGCTGGGAGGCCGATGCCTCGGAGCTGCACCCGTCGCACGCGGCCTTCGAAGTCGCGCCCGCCGTGGCCACCACGTTTGCCAATGCCCACGCCCGCGCACGGGTCAGCGACAACCTGTGTGGTTTCAGCTACGCCGCGACCGCGGCGAACGGCGCTGTCACCACGCTGGCACCGGCCGCACTGGCTGGCATGTTCGCCGTCGGCAACGGCGTGCCGCCTTCCACCGGCGTGAACCTGGTCAACAACAACGGCAAGTTTGGCCCGGCGCGCGACTTCCTGTCCTTCAACGCCCAGGGCGTGGCCGACTGGAACTTGGACGGTGCGCTGTGCCTGCGCAACCTCGTCACCGGCTCCGACGACTGGGCCAAGCGCCTGCAAGCCGGCGTGGACGAAGCACGCCGCAACGGCAACCTGCGTGGCAAGCCAGCCATCATCGTGCACGGCCGCAACGACGCGCTGCTGCCCGTCAACCACACCTCGCGCCCCTACGTGGCGCTCAACCGCAAGGTGGAAGGCAGTGGCAGCAAGCTCAGCTACGTGGAGGTGACCAACGCCCAGCACTTCGACGGCTTCATTGGTCTGCCCACCGTGCTGCCGGGTTACGACAGCCGTTTTGTGCCGCTGCACGTCTACCTCAACCGCGCGCTGGACGCCATGTACGCCCACCTCGACACCGGGGCGGCCCTGCCACCCAGCCAGGTGGTGCGCACGGTGCCACGTGGCGGCACGCCGGGTGCGGCGCCCGCGCTCACGCCCGCCAACCTGCCCGCCATCGCCGTCCAGCCCGCTGTGGCCGACCGCATCGTGGTGGGCAGTGGCAGCGTGGCCGTGCCCGACTGAGTTCCATCGTTTCCCACTTCTGAACAAGGCAGCCCCATGTCGCCCGAGTCTCGTTACCTGAATTGCGATGGCCGCGAAATCCACTTCATGGAGTGGGGGGCGCAGCACACCGACACCGTGATCGCCTGGCATGGCCTGGCCCGCACCGGGCGCGACATGGATGAGCTGGCCGAGCACCTGAGCACCCGCTACCGGGTGATCTGTCCCGACACGATTGGCCGGGGCCTGAGCCAATGGAGCCCGCAGCCCGAGAAGGAATACAACCTGGCCTTCTACAGCCGTCTGGCGGTGGCTTTGGTGGACCAGCTCGGGCTGCAACGCTTTCATTGGGTGGGCACGTCCATGGGCGGTGCCATTGGCCTGGTGTGCGCGGCCGGGCCGCTCAAGGGGCGCATCACGCGCCTGGTGCTCAACGACATCGGCCCCAAGCTGGCGGATGCCGCCATCCAGCGCATACGCAGCTACGCCGGCAGCCCGCCCGCCTTCGACACGGTGGGCGAGTTGGAAGCCTATTTCCGCACCGTGTACAAGCCCTATGGCTGGCTGAGCGACGCGCAGTGGCGCCGCCTCACCGAAACCTCCACCCGCCGCCTGCCCGATGGCCGCGTCACCCCCCACTACGACCCGGCCATGGTGCAGCAATTTGTGCACCACCCCACCGACTACGACCGCTGGGACGATTACGAGCGCATCGACGTGCCGGTGCTGTGCCTGCGCGGCGAGACCTCCGACCTGCTGCTGGCCGACACGGCCGACGCCATGCGCGAGCGCGGCCCGCGCGCGCTGGTGGTGACCGTGCCCGGTTGTGGGCATGCGCCGGCTCTCAACGTGCCGGACCAGCTGGATCTGGTGACGCGGTTTCTGGCGGGGGCTGAGTAGGCTTGCCTGGCCTCAGCCCTTGGCCCCCATGGCCTTGGCGCGCGCCAGCGAATCGCGGGCAGCGGCGTCGTCGGGCGCGACCTGCGTGGACCAGCCCGCCAGATGCTGTTCGCTCAGCTCGGTTAGGGCGCGAATCCACTCGTTGCGGTCGTTCAGGCAGGGGATGTAGCTGAACTGCTCGCCACCGGCGTGCAGGAAGGCTTCGCGCGCTTCCAGGTTGATTTCTTCCAGCGTTTCTAGGCAGTCGCTGGTGAAGCCGGGGCACATCACGTCCACGCGCTTCACACCCGATTGGGCCAGGGCCACGAGGGTGGGTTCGGTGTAGGGTTGCAGCCACTTGGCCTTGCCAAACCGCGACTGGAAGGTGACCACATAACGGTCTTTCTCTAGGCCCAGTGCCTCGGCCAGCAGGCGGCCGGTTTTGTGGCATTCGCAGTGGTAGGGGTCGCCCAGGTGCAGGGTGCGTTCGGGCACGCCGTGGAAGCTCATCACCAGTTTTTCGGGCTGGCCGTGGGCCATCCAGTGGGCGCGCACCGAGGCGGCGAGTGCGGCGATGTAGCCGGGGTCGTCGTGGTAGCGGTTCACGAAGCGCAGCTCGGGCAGGTGGCGCACCCGTTTGCCCCAGTCGTACACGGCGTCCATCACGCTGGCGGTGGTGGTGCCGCTGTACTGCGGGTACATGGGCACGATGAGGATGCGGGTGGCGCCTTCGGCCTTGAGCGCGTCCAGCTGCGAGGCGATGGACGGGTTACCGTAACGCATGGCGTAGCGCACCTCCACCTTGTGCCCTTTTTCACCCAGAAAGCCGCGCAGCAGGGTCGTCTGTTTTTCGGTCCAGACCTTCAGCGGTGAACCCTCCGCGGTCCAGATGCTGGCGTATTTGGCCGCCGATTTGGCCGGGCGCACGCGCAGGATGATGCCGTGCAGGATCAGCCACCAGATGGGCTTGGGGATTTCCACCACACGCGCATCGCCGAGGAACTCGGCGAGGTAGCGCCGCACGGCGGGCGCGTTGGGCTCGTCGGGCGTGCCCAGGTTGCACAACAGGATGGCGGTCTTGGCCGGCTGGCCATGGGTGTACGGGGGTTCGGGGCGGAAGGGCATGCGGTATTCTCCCCGACCATGCTGAACCCATCGCGCATCAAGGCCATCACGCTGGACCTCGACGACACCTTGTGGCCCATCTGGCCCACCATCGCCCGCGCCGAAACCGCGCTGACCGACTGGCTGGCCGACCGGGCGCCCGCCACCGTGGCCCTGCTGGCCCAGCCCGAAGTCAAACGCCAGATCCGCGCCGATACCGAAGCTCAGTTCGCCCACCTGGCGCACGACCTGGGCGTCATCCGTCGCGAAGCCATCCGCCTGGCGCTGCAACGCGCGGGCGACGACACCACCCTGGCCGAACCCGCCTTCGACGTGTTTTTCGACGCGCGGCATCAGGTCGATTTGTTTGCCGACGCCTTGCCCGCCTTGGAGGCCCTGAGCGCCCGTTACCCGCTGGTGGCCCTGACCAATGGCAACGCCGACATTGGGCGCGTGGGCTTGGCCCGCTATTTCAAGGGAGCGCTGAGCGCACGCGAGTTTGGCGTGGGCAAGCCCGATCCGCGCATCTTCCATGCCGCTGCCGCCCTGGTGGGCACGGCGGCCGAGGACACACTGCACGTGGGCGACGACGCCCACCTGGACGGTGTGGGTGGCCTGGGTGCTGGCATGCAGTTCGCGTGGGTCAACCGCGCGGGCCACGATTGGACACACGCTTCCTGCCAACCCCACCTCACCGTGGCCGACCTGCAAACCCTGGTCGACCGCCTCGTCTGACCTTCCACATCGCACCTGACATGAGCCTCACCATCCACGGTATCGTTGCTTCGCGCGCGGTTCGCCCGCTGTGGGCCGCTGCCGAGCTGGGCCTGCCTTTCGAGCATCTGCCCACGCCCTACAAAGACGGCGCCACCCGCACGCCGGAGTTCCTGGCCCTCAACCCCAACGGCCACATCCCTGTGTTGCTGGACCACCGGCCCGACGGCGATGTGGTGGTGTGGGAGTCCATGGCCTGCACCTTGTACGTGGCGCGCCACCACGGGCGTGGCGACGGGACCGACATCGCGCCCGCCACCGCCGCCGAAGACGCTGATGCCCTGCGCTGGAGCTTCTGGACGGTGACCGAGCTGGAGAAGGATGCGCTGACGGTGTTGATGCACCGCGTGGCCATGCCGGCCGATCAGCGCAAGCCCGAGTTGGCCGAGGCGGCCGAGCGGCGCTTGCACGTGCCGCTGCGGGTGCTGGAGCAGCACCTGCAGCACCAACAGGCGCGTGGCCACGCCCACCTGGCCGCGGCGCGCTTTACCGTGGCCGACCTGTGTGTGGCCAGCGTGCTCAACTGGGCGCGGGCGGCCGACCATGTGTTGGCCAACTACCCGCTGACCAACGCTTGGCTGCACGCCTGTGTGCAACGACCAGCCCTGGTGCAATTGCGCGCTCAAACCTGATCACCCGGAGAACCCGCGATGAAAAACGTTTTGCTCGCCTTGGCCGTGTTGGCGGGTTTGACCGCTTGTGGTTCACAGCCACGCACGCCTGCCATGCTGTCATCGCTCGAAGCCTTGCCCGGCACCCAGTGGGCTTTGGCCGACCCGGCCGTCGCCACCTTGCCCCTGGGCCAGCAGCCTGAACTGCAGTTCGTCAGCAGCACCCAGGTGACGGGCAACAGCGGTTGCAACCGCTTTGCCGGTGCGCTGCGCGTGAGCGGCAGCGGACTGATGATGGGCCCCCTGGCGGGCACGCGCCGCGCCTGTGCGGGCGAACTCATGGCCATCGAAAACCGCGTGTTGCGCGCGCTCGATGCCACCCGTGGCGCTCGGCTGGAGCCTGGGCAGCTGGTGTTGCTCGACGCCCGGGGCGGTGAGTTGATGCGCTGGGTGCAGCAGCGCTGAGCATTCAATCGCTGCGTTGGCCTGCGGCCAGGCCGCAGCGCACGGCGCCTTCCAGCGTGGCGGGGTAGGGGCCGTCGACAAAGTCGGCTACGGCCCACAGGCCGGGGGCCAAGTGGCTGGCGGGACGTTGCAGTTCTGGCGTGCACGCAAAGGTGGCGCGTTTTTCCACCACGGTTTGCAGCACGCGGAGCGGTCCCAGGCCCAGCGCCTCGGCCTGCGCCAGAACCTCAGTCTGCAGGCGTTCGCGGTTGTCGCCGCACGCACTCACCACAAAGGCCACCAGGCCAGCGGGCCCGCCCAGGTGCCCCTTATCGAAGACAAATTGCGCCGGCGCACCGGGGCCGTTGCGCAAGGCCAGCATGGCTGCGCCGTGTGGCAATGCCTGGCTGGCGGTGGCGTACACAGTGGCGATGGCTTCGAACCGCAGCGCCATGGCCTGAGCAGTCCATGGGTGGGTGTCGGGCACATCGCTAACCAGCGGGGCCAGCAGCCGGGCCGATTCGCCCGGCGGCGTGGCCAGCAGCACCCGCTCAAAGGGCTCTCCGTCCACCAGCCACCCGGTGGCCTGGGCCATCACCGTGCCCACGCGCCGGCCCGTGAGGACGCGCGCGCCGCGTGCCAACAGCCAAGCCTGCGCCGGCTCTGGCAGCAATTGACCCAGGGGCGCGCTGGGCAGCAGCAAGGTGGAACCCTGCCATGGTCCGTGGCCGGCGCCGAACAAGGCGTCTTGTAGCACGCGCAGAAACACCTGGGCACTGGCCTGATCGGCCGGGGTGTTGAGCGCCGATACACACAGCGGTTCGATGAGTTCGCGAAACACCTTGGGCGGCAGATCAGCGCAAAGCTGCGCCACCGAGTGTTGTGGGTCACATCGGAAGCCGCCGATTTGCCAGCGCAGCGATGCCAGGGTCAGCGCCACCTTTTCGCGCCAGCCCCAGCCGGGCGTGGTGGCGATGGCGGCCAGGGCGTCCAAGGGCGCGGGCCAACGCGCGGCCCAAGTGGGTGTGCGCAGGCCGGTGCCGTCGGCGAAGGGCAGGGCCAGCGGCTGGGCGCGCAGCACCGTTTCGGGCTGCACACCCAGGCGTTGCATCAAACCCAGCGTGGCGGTGTAGGCACCGATCAGGATGTGCTGGCCGTTGTCTACCGTTACCGGGCCCTGGGGTGTTTCCAGCACCAGTGTGCGTGCCCGCCCACCCAGTGCACGAGCGGCTTCAAACAGGGTGACCTGCTGGCCAGCTTCGGTAGCGGCGACGGCAGCGGCCAGGCCGGCCCAGCCGCCGCCAATGACGGCGGTTCGGGTCACAGCCGACCCAGGGCTTGCACCTTCCAGGCGAGCCAGAACTTGCGCAACGGCGTGAGCGACACCCGTTGGGTCAACACCAGCTGCGGGTCGGTGGCGATTTCATGCAGCAGCGTGCGGTAGATGCTGGCCATCATCAGGCCAGGCTTTTGTGCCCGGCGGTCGGTGGCGGGCAACAGGGCCAGGGCCTCGTCGTAGGTGGCCTGGGCGCGGTTGATCTGAAAGCGCATCAGCGACTCGAAGCGTTGCGGAAAATCGGGCTCCACCGCCCCTTGGCCGCGTTTGATCAGTTCGTGGGCTTTGACGTTGAACTGTTGCAGCTCGTTGATGGGCAGGTAGATGCGCCCGCGCATGGCGTCTTCGCCCACGTCGCGGATGATGTTGGTGAGCTGCAGCGCGCGGCCCAGGGTGTGGGCGTAGGCGGTGGTTTGTGCCTGCGTCTGCCCAAAAATGCGTGCCGACACCTCGCCTACGATGCCCGCCACCAGGTGGCAGTAGGTGCTGAGGTTGGCGAAATCCAGGTAGCGGCTCTGGTCCAGGTCCATCTGGCAGCCGTCGATCACGGCCAGCAGGTGGCGCGCTTCGATGCCGTAGGTGGGGGCATGGGGTGCCAAGGCCCGCATCACGGGGTGTTGGGGCTGACCGGCGAAGCTGCGGTTCACCTCTGCCCGCCACCACTCCAGTTTGGTCTGGGCCACGCCCAGATCGGTGGTTTCGTCCACCACGTCGTCGATCTGCCGGCAAAAGGCGTAAAACGCCGTGATCGCCGCACGCCGGGGGGCGGGCAGGAACAGAAAGGCGTAGTAAAAGCTGCTGCCGGAGGCGGCAACCTGTTGCTGGACGGATTCTTCGGGGCTCATGCAGGGCGGGTGTTGGGCCCCCGAAGTGTAAACACCGTCAGATGCGGTTGCGCTTCTCCCACTTGCGCTCGCGCACGCCGCTGACGGTGCCATGTTCGTCCACGGTTTCCAGCCGCACGTCGAAGCCCCACAGCCGTGCCACGTGTTTGAGCACCTCGTCGGTCTGCTCGTTCAGTGGCCGCCGCTGGTAGGGTGTGTGGCGCAGGGTCAGGGCGCGGTCGCCCTGCATGTCCACCGACCAGACCTGGATGTTGGGCTCGTTGTTGCCCAGGTTGTATTGGTCGGCCAGGCGTTGGCGGATGTGGCGGTAGCCGGCCGCGTCGTGGATGGCAGAGATGGTGAGCTGGCTGTCGTGGTCGTCGTCGAGCACGGCGAACAAGTGGAAATCGCGGATCAGCTTGGGCGAGAGGTACTGGGCAATGAAGCTCTCGTCTTTGAAGTTGCGCATCGCAAAGTCCAGGGTCTTGTGCCAATCACTGCCTGCGATGTCGGGGAACCACTCGCGGTCTTCGGCCTCGGGTTGTTCGCAGATGCGGCGGATGTCGCGCATCATGGCAAAACCCAGGGCGTAGGGGTTGATGCCACGGTAGTAGGGGTGGCCCACCGGCGGCTGCAGCACCACGTTGGTGTGGCTTTGCAAAAACTCCATCATGAAGCCGGGGCCCACAACGCCTTCGTCGAACAGGCGGTTGAGGATGGTGTAGTGCCAGAACGTGGCCCAGCCTTCGTTCATCACCTGGGTTTGGCGCTGGGGGTAGAAATACTGCGAAATCTTGCGCACGATGCGGATGATTTCACGTTGCCAAGGCTGGAGCAACGGTGCGTATTTTTCAATGAAGTACAGCAGGTTCTCCTGCGGTTCTTCTGGAAAACGCACTGGTGCCACTTCGGCCTCGGCGTGGGCGCGCTGAGGCACAGTGCGCCACAGGTCATTGACCTGGCTTTGCAGGTAGGCTTCGCGCTCGCGCTGGCGCAGTCGCTCTTTTTCCAATGACAACTTGGCCGGGCGTTTGTAGCGGTCCACACCGTGGTTTTGCAGGGCATGGCAGGAGTCCAGCAGCAGCTCCACCGCCTCCAGTCCGTGGCGTGCTTCGCAGTCGGCGATGTACTTGCGGGCAAACACCATGTAGTCGACGATGGCGCTGGCGTCGGTCCAGGTGCGGAAGAGGTAGTTGCCCTTGAAAAACGAGTTGTGGCCGTAGGCCGCGTGGGCAATCACCAGCGCCTGCATGGTCAGGCTGTTCTCCTCCATCAGGTAGGCGATGCAGGGATTGGAGTTGATGACGATCTCGTAGGCCAGACCCATCTGCCCGCGCTTGTAGCTCTTTTCGGTGGCCAGAAAGTGTTTGCCGAAGGACCAGTGGTGGTAAGACACCGGCAGGCCCACCGACGCGTAGGCGTCCATCATCTGCTCTGTGGTGATGATCTCCAGTTGGTTGGGGTAGGTGTCCAGGCCAAAGTCTTTGGCGACACGCGCGATCTCCAAATGGATGCGCTCGATCAGCTCAAAGGTCCACTCCGACTGCTCCGGCAGCCGAAAGCGCGGGGCCATGTCGTGGGAGGCATTCATTTCGGTTGTTTGCGAAACAGTTCGCGGAAGACCGGGAAGATGTCGGCTGGCGACACGATGCGTTGCTGTGCGAAGTTGCGGTGCATCTGCGCCACCTGGGCGTAGGCATGCCACAGGTTTTGGGGTGGTCCGTCGGTGATCTCGACGTAGGCGTAGTACTGCACCGCTGGCATGATGGTCTCGTGCAACAGCTTCAGGCACTGCTCGGAATCGTTGTCCCAGTTGTCACCGTCCGAGGCCTGG
Organism: Burkholderiaceae bacterium; assembly: GCA_036279795.1. Taxonomy (GTDB): domain Bacteria; phylum Pseudomonadota; class Gammaproteobacteria; order Burkholderiales; family Burkholderiaceae_C; genus Hydrogenophaga. Next base: position 9,871 of record DASUIK010000273.1, read on the forward strand.
GCCACATAGACGTTCCAGTCGCTGCTGGCGTAACGCTGATGCATGGTTTTCGCCAAGAGTTTGAGGGCCGATGACACCACCGTGCCACCGGTCTCACGCGAGTGGAAGAACTCGTGTTCATCCACCTCCGCGGCCTGTGTGTGATGGCGTATGAACACGACCTGGGTGTGCTCGTACATGCGCGAGAGAAACAGGTAGAGCAGGATGAAAAAGCGCTTGGCCATGTCCTTGCGCGCCTGGTCCATGGAACCCGAGACGTCGAGCAGGCAGAACATCACGGCCTGCGTGCTGGGCTTGGGCACGCGGATGCGGTTGCTGTAGCGCAGGTCGAAGGGATCGAGGTAGGGTATGGCGAGCAACTGCGTGCGCAGGTGGTGGATTTCACGTCGCAGTGCCAGCACACGCTCGTCGTCTTCTTCCACCGGTGTGGCCAGCAGGCCGAGCAACTCGCGCTCGGCTTGCGCCAGGCGCCGTTGCGACCGCCCGCCGATGGCGATGCGCCGGCCCAGCGCGCCACGCAGCGAACGCAGCACGTGGATGTTGGTGGGTGTGCCGGAGATGGTGTAGCCGGCGCGTTGCGAGCGCCACTCGTCGGTGCTGGCCAATTGGGTTTTCACCAGATCGGGCAGCGCCAGGTCTTCGAAGAAGCAGTCCAGAAACTCTTCGCGCGAGAGCTCGAAGATGAAGTCGTCCTCGCCGGTCTCGTCGCTGTTGCCGCCCTGGCCCTGGCCTGACCCGCCAGCCCCACCCGAGGGCCTGGGCACGCGGTCGCCCTTGACGTACTTGCGGTTGCCTGGGCTGACGGTTTCCCACACGCCGCCCCGGGCGTGGCCAAAGCTGGGTTCGCTCACGTCCTTGACCGGAATGGCAATCTTCTCGCCCTTCTCCATGTCGGTGATAGAGCGCTCTTTCACGGCGCGCGCCACCGCCTCCTGCACCTGGGCCTTGAAACGGCGCAGGAAGCGGTCGCGGTTGACCGCCGACTTGTTCTTGCCCTGCATGCGGCGGTCGATGAGATAGACCACGGCGCGCTCCCAGTGTGGTGTATGAGGGGGGTCAGGACGCCTTGCGCACCCGCAGGTACCACTCGCAGAGCAGGCGCACCTGTTTGGGCGTATAGCCCTTGTCCACCATGCGTGAGACGAATTCCTGGTGCTTGTTCGCGTCTTCGGCGCTGGCCTTGGCGTTGAAGCTGATGACGGGCAGCAACTCCTCGGTGTTGCTGAACATCTTCTTCTCGATCACGGTGCGCAGCTTTTCGTAGCTGGTCCACACCGGGTTTTTGCCCGCGTTCTGGGCCCGCGCACGCAGCACGAAGTTCACGATTTCGTTGCGGAAGTCCTTGGGGTTGGAAATGCCCGCAGGTTTTTCGATCTTCTCCAGCTCGGCGTTGAGCGCGTTGCGGTCAAAGCTTTCGCCGGTGTCCGGGTCACGGAATTCCTGGTCCTGGATCCAGAAGTCGGCAAACGTCACGTAGCGATCAAAGATGTTCTGGCCGTACTCGCTGTAGCTTTCCAGGTAGGCGGTCTGGATTTCCTTGCCGATGAACTCGACGTAGTGTTGCGCCAGGTACTCCTTGAGGTAAGAAAGGTACTTTTGCTCCGTCTCAGGGGGAAACTGCTCGCGCTCGATCTGCTGCTCCAGCACGTAGAGCAGGTGCACCGGGTTGGCCGCCACCTCGGTGTTGTCGAAATTGAACACGCGCGAGAGGATCTTGAACGCGAAGCGCGTGGACAAGCCGTTCATGCCCTCGTCCACCCCGGCATAGTCCACGTACTCCTGACGCGACTTGGCCTTGGGGTCGGTGTCTTTGAGGTTCTCACCGTCGTACACCTGCATCTTGCTGTAGATGCTGGAGTTCTCCGGCTCCTTCAAGCGCGACAGCACGGAGAACTGCGCCATCATCTTGAGCGTGCCGGGAGCGCAGGGCGCGTCGGACAGCGAGGAGTTGCGCACCAGCTTTTCGTAGATCTTGATTTCTTCCGTGACGCGCAGGCAGTAGGGCACCTTGACGATGTAGATGCGGTCGAGGAAGGCCTCGTTGTTGCGGTTGTTCTTGAACGCCAGCCATTCCGACTCGTTGGAGTGGGCCAGCACGATGCCGTTGAAAGGGATCGCGCCGAAGCCCTCGGTGCCCTTGTAGTTGCCTTCCTGGGTGGCCGTCAGCAGCGGGTGCAGGACCTTGATCGGGGCCTTGAACATCTCGACGAATTCCATCAGGCCCTGGTTGCCCAGGCACAGGCCGCCCGAGTAGCTGTAGGCGTCCGGATCGTCCTGGGCGTAGTCTTCCAGCTTGCGGATGTCGACCTTGCCCACCAGCGAGGAAATGTCCTGGTTGTTTTC
>DASUIK010000274.1:0-2233 GCA_036279795.1 Burkholderiaceae bacterium
TCGGCGATGGCGTTGCGGCGCTCCTCCACCGTGTTGATGACCATCACGATGTCGCCGTTCTTGATCATGTCCACGATGTGCGGGCGGCCTTCGGTCACCTTGTTGACGGTGCCGCAGGCCACACCGGCCGCATTGATGGCCGCCGCGGTGCCCTTGGTGGCCACCAGTTCGAAGCCCATGCCCACGAGGTCACAGGCAATGGCCACGGCACGTGGCTTGTCGCCGTTTTTCACCGTCAGGAACACCTTGCCGGTGGGCGTGCCATCGGCCTTGAACGGGCGCGGCAGGAGCGTGCCGGCGCCGAGCTGGCTCTTGACGAAAGCTTCGCCAAAGGTCTTGCCCACGCCCATCACTTCGCCGGTGGACTTCATCTCGGGGCCAAGGATGGTGTCCACGCCCGGGAACTTGACGAAGGGGAACACGGCCTCCTTGACGCTGAAGTAAGGTGGGGTCACCTCTTCGGTGATGCCTTGCGAGGCCAGCGTCTGGCCGGCCATGCAACGCGCCGCCACCTTGGCCAGCTGGATGCCCGTGGCCTTGGAGACAAAGGGCACGGTGCGCGAGGCGCGCGGATTCACTTCAAGCACGTAGATCACGTCCTTGCCATCGACCTGCTGGATGGCAAACTGCACGTTCATCAGGCCCACGACGTTGAGCGATGCCGCCATGGCCGCGCTCTGGCGTTTGATCTCGTTGACCGTTTCGGCGCTCAGGCTGTAGGGCGGCAGCGAGCAGGCGGAGTCGCCGCTGTGCACGCCGGCCTGTTCGATGTGCTCCATCACGCCACCGATGAAGGTCTTGCCCTCTGGGTCTCGCAAGCAGTCCACGTCGCACTCGATGGCGTCGTTCAGGAAGCGGTCCAGCAGCACCGGCGAATCGTTGCTCACCTTCACGGCTTCGCGCATGTAGCGCTCCAGGTCGCGCTGCTCGTGCACGATTTCCATGGCGCGGCCGCCCAGCACGTAGCTGGGGCGCACCACCAGCGGGTAGCCCAGGGCAGCGGCTTTTTCCAGTGCCTCGGCCTCGGTGCGGGCGGTGGCGTTGGGCGGCTGGCGCAGGCCCAGCTCGTGCAGCAGCTTCTGGAAGCGCTCACGATCTTCCGCCGCGTCGATCATGTCGGGGCTGGTGCCGATGATGGGCACGCCGTTGGCTTCCAGGCCCAGCGCGAGCTTCAGCGGCGTCTGGCCGCCGTACTGCACGATCACGCCGGCCGGCTTTTCCTTGTCTACGATCTCCAGCACGTCTTCCAGCGTCAGTGGCTCGAAGTACAGGCGATCGGAGGTGTCGTAGTCGGTCGACACGGTCTCGGGGTTGCAGTTGACCATGATGGTTTCATAGCCGTCTTCGCGCATGGCGAGCGCGGCGTGCACGCAGCAGTAGTCAAACTCGATGCCCTGGCCAATGCGGTTGGGGCCACCGCCCAGCACCATGATCTTTTTGTTGGTGGTCGGCTCGGCCTCGCACTCGCTGAACTCGGCTTCGTAGCTGGAGTACAGGTAGGCGGTGTTGGTGGCAAATTCGGCCGCGCACGTGTCCACGCGCTTGTAGACCGGGCGCACGTTCAAGGCCTTGCGCGCGTTGCGCACGGCGGTGTCGGTGGTCTTGAGCAACTTGGCCAGGCGACGGTCCGAGAAGCCCTTTTGCTTCAGGGTTCGCAGGGTGGCGGCGTCCAGCGAGGCCAGGGCGCCCTCGCCTTTTTCGGCGGTCAGCTTGTCCAGTGCGAGTTCGATCTTCACGATCTCCTCGATCTGGATCAGGAACCACTTGTCGATCTTGGTGATGTCGTGCACCTCGTCCAGCGACCAGCCGGCTGCGAAGGCATCGCCCACATACCAGATGCGCTCGGGGCCGGGCTCACCCAGCTCGCGCTCCAGGATTTCGCGGTCCTGGGTTTTTTCGTTCATGCCGTCCACGCCCACTTCCAGGCCACGCAGGGCTTTCTGGAAAGACTCCTGGAAGGTGCGGCCCATGGCCATGACCTCACCCACCGACTTCATCTGGGTGGTCAGGCGCGAATCTGCGGCCGGGAATTTTTCGAACGCGAAACGCGGGATCTTGGTGACCACGTAGTCGATCGAGGGTTCGAAGGACGCGGGCGTGGCGCCGCCGGTGATTTCGTTGCGCAGCTCGTCCAGGGTGTAGCCGATGGCCAGCTTGGCCGCCACCTTGGCGATGGGAAAACCCGTGGCTTTGGAGGCCAGTGCAGACGAACGCGACACACGCGGGTTCATCT
>DASUIK010000275.1:0-24243 GCA_036279795.1 Burkholderiaceae bacterium
TTGAACAGCCAGTAGATGCTCCACAGGGATAGGTAGCCAGCCACCGCGCCCCAGAGCGCATCGGGCAGCGGCACCGACGTCCATTGCAAGGCCGCCGCGATCAGGCCGGCCCACAGCAGGGGCAGGGTGATGTCGTCGGGCAACAGGGTGGTGTCCCAGTCGATGGCCGCCAAGGTCAGCAAGGCGGCACTGAATCCCCACCAGGCCAGGGTGCTCAGGCTCATGCCGTGGCGCTCGAAACAGAACACAAACAGGGCGCCTGTCAGCAGCTCGATGGCGGGGTAGCGCCAGCCAATGCGTGTGCCACAGGCGGCGCAGCGTGCCCGCAGGGCCAGCCAGCTCAGCACGGGGATGTTCTGGTACCAGCGTATGGGGGCGTGGCAGCTGGGGCAGTGCGAACGTGGCGTGACCAGGTTGAAGGGTTTGCCTGTTTCTGCAGGCGTTTGCCCCGAGAGCTCGGCGCATTCCGCCGCCCAGCGCCGCTCCATCATCTTGGGCAAGCGGTGGATGACAACGTTCAGGAAACTGCCGATGAGCAGGCCCAAAATGCCCGCCAGCAGCGGGCCCGCAAAACCGATGTCCACCATCACACGACTTGACCGAGTTTGAAGATGGGCAGGTACATCGAGACCACGATGCCACCGATGATGGTGCCGAGGATCACGATGATGATGGGCTCCATCAGGCTGGACAGACCGGCCACCATGTCGTCCACCTCGGCTTCGTAGAAGTCGGCCGCCTTGCCCAGCATGTGGTCGATGGAGCCCGACTCCTCACCGATCGCACACATTTGCAGCACCATGGACGGGAAGATGTTGGCGTTGGTCATGGCCGCCGTCAGGCTGGTGCCGGTGGACACCTCCTGCTGGATTTTTTCGGTGGCCAAGGCATACACCGAATTCCCTGAGGCGCCGCCCACGGAATCCAGTGCTTCCACCAGCGGCACACCGGCCGCGAACATGGTGGACAGGGTGCGCGTCCAGCGTGCGACCACCGACTTTTCAATCAGCGTACCGAAGATGGGGATGCGCAGCAGCATGCGGTCCATGAAGTGCTGCATCTTCTCGTTGCGCCGCCAAGCCTGGAAGAAGAAGTAGAGGCCACCGCCGATGGTGCCGAAAATCAGCCACCAGTAGGCGACGAAAAACTCGCTCATGGCGATCACAAACAGGGTGGGCGCGGGCAGATCGGCGCCGAAGGATGAGAACACCTGCTTGAACGCGGGGATCACGAAGATCATGATCACCGTCACCACCACAAAGGCCACCACGATCACGGCGATCGGGTACATCAGGGCCGATTTGATCTTGGATTTGATCGCCTCGGTTTTCTCCATGTAGGTGGCCAAACGGTCCAGCAGCTCTTCCAGAATACCGGCCGCTTCACCGGCCTCCACCAGGTTGCAGTACAGGTTGTTGAAGTAGAGCGGATGCTTGCGGAAGGCCGAACTCAGCGAGGTGCCCGTTTCCACGTCGGTGCGGATGTCGTTGAGCAGTCGGGTCACGCTGACGTTGGGGTTGCCGCGGCCCACAATGTCGAAGGCCTGCAGCAAGGGCACACCGGCTTTCATCATGGTGGCCAGCTGGCGGGTGAAGATGGCGATGTCCTTGGGCTTGATGGCCTTGCCCGAGCGCATGCGGCGCTTCTTGATCTTGGTGGGCAGAATGCCCTGGCGCCGCAGAGAGGCCTGCACCTGGTTTTCACCGCCGGCGCGTGTTTCACCCCGAACCACCTTGCCGTTGCGGTCCTTGCCCTCCCACTCGAACACATACTCCTTGATGTCTTTCGATGCTGCGGTTGCCATGTGGGTCCTCTGGTGTCGGTGCTTGCGCCGGCCTGGTTGTCACTCGTTGGTGCAGTTGAGCACTTCGTCGAGCGACGTGATGCCCAGTTTAACCTTGTGCAAGCCCGCTTCCCGCAGGGTGCGCACACCTTCGCTGCGGGCCTGTTCGGCGATTTCAAGTGCACTGCCGCCGCGCAGAATGATGCGTTGCATGTCTTCGGTGATGGGCATGACCTGGTAGATGCCCACGCGGCCCTTGTAGCCGTTGTTGCAGGCGTTGCAGCCCACGGGCTTGTAGGGGCGCCAGCTGCCATCCAGATCCTGGGGCTTGTAGCCGGCCGTGAGCAGGGCGTGTTCTGGCACATCGATGGGCACCTTGCACTGCGGGCAGAGCCGCCGCGCCAGCCGCTGTGCGGTGATCAGGATCACGCTGGAGGCGATGTTGAAGGGCGCGATGCCCATGTTGATCATGCGCGTGAGCGTGGCTGGTGCATCGTTGGTGTGCAGGGTGGACAAGACCATGTGACCGGTTTGGGCCGCCTTGATAGCGATGTCGGCCGTTTCCAGGTCGCGGATTTCACCCACCATGATCACGTCCGGGTCCTGGCGCAAAAATGCCTTCAGGGCGGATGCAAAGGTCAGACCCGCCTTTTCGTTGACGTTGACCTGGTTGACGCCGGGCAGATTGATTTCCGACGGGTCTTCCGCCGTGGAAATATTCACGCCCGGCTGGTTGAGGATGTTCAGGCAGGTGTAAAGCGACACCGTTTTGCCCGAGCCCGTGGGGCCGGTGACCAACACCATGCCGTAAGGCCTGGAGATCGCATCCATCAGCTTCTTCTTCTCATCCGGCTCGTATCCGAGCGCTTCGATGCCCATCTTCGCACTGCTGGGATCGAGGATGCGGATCACGATCTTTTCGCCAAACAGCGTTGGCAGGGTGCTGACGCGAAAGTCGATGACCTTTTCCGGGCCCACCTTGAGCTTCATGCGCCCGTCTTGTGGCACCCTTTTCTCCGAGATGTCCATCTTGGAGATCACTTTGATGCGCGAAGCCAGCTTGTCCTTGATGGCCACTGGCGGGCTGGCGATCTCGCGCAGCTCGCCGTCGATGCGGAAGCGCACGCGGTAGTTGTGCTCGTAGGGTTCAAAGTGCAGGTCAGATGCGCGCATGCTGAAGGCATCGAGCAGCATCTTCTGCAAAAAGCGCACAACAGGTGCGTCCTCGACCTCGGCGGAAACCTTGTCTGCCGGCTCGCCAGAACTCATCTCCACGCTGGCTTCGTCGAATTCGAAGTCGCCCCCGACGATGTGATCGATGGCCTCACCCGCTGTGGTGCTGGCGGCATCGACCAGCTTGCTGAGTTTGTCGTATTCGGCAATGACCCAGTCCACACCCAGCTGCGATGAGAACTTGATTTTTTCCAGCGCCTGGTGGTCGGATGGGTCGGCGGTGGCGATGGTGAGGCGGTTGCTGCGCTTGCTCAGCACCAGAATGCGCGCCTGCTGGCAGACCTTGGGATCGAGCACGCCTTCGGGCAAGCGTTTGACGTCCACCGCATCAAGGTCCAACAAGGGCGCCGCAAAGGCTTGCGACATGGTGTGTGCCAGGTCGGCGGACGACACCGCGCCGCTGCCCACCAGCTCCGAAATGAAGCTGGTGCGCTGTGCCTGGGCCTTGGCGTAGATGTCCTCAGCGCGTTTGGCGTCCAGCTTGCCTGCGGCCACCAGGGTGCGTGCCAGCCCCGGCAGCGCCATGGTCACGGTGGAGGTGTTGTCGTCGTCAGCCATGGAGGATGGGTGGCAGCGAAGCGCCTGCCGGGCGCTGCAACAGGGGTTTTGCAGCTGCTAAAACTGTGCCACTGGTTGTGCGATTGATGGCAGATGCCGGCATTTTGTCGGTGAGTTGACCGAAATTGCTTACCACAAACGCCCAAAGGGTCGAAAATGAAGCTTCGTGTATAGTCCGCACGCTTTTCAACCATTGTGTATGGTTTGTTGCATTCTAGGTGCACATACTGGAGAAATATATGGATTTGCGCAAACTCAAGACCCTGATCGATCTGGTCTCCGAGTCCAACGTGTCGGAACTCGAAATCACGGAAGCCGAAGGCAAGGTCAGGATCGTCAAGAGCGCGCCCGTGGGAGCTGTTGCGCCCATGATGCAAGCGGCACCGGTGGTGACGTTGGCGCCGGCCCCGGCCGCCGCCCAAGCCGCGCCTGTCGCTGCCGAGCCGGCGGTGGCCGCGGCGCCTGCCGGCCACGTGGTCAAGTCGCCCATGGTGGGCACCTTCTACCGTGCATCCAGCCCCGGCGCCAAGCCTTTTGTCGAGGTCGGCGCTTCCATCAAGGAAGGGGAGGCCATCTGCATCGTTGAAGCGATGAAGATTCTCAACGAGATCGAAGCCGACAAGAGCGGCACCGTGACTCAGATCCTGGTCGAGAACGGCCAGCCGGTGGAATACGGCCAGCCGCTGTTCATCATTGAGTGAGCGGCACCTCGCCATGTTCAAGAAAATCCTGATTGCGAACCGCGGCGAAATTGCCCTGCGGATACAGCGCGCCTGCCGGGAGATGGGCATCAAGGCGGTGATGGTCTATTCAGAGGCCGACCGCGAAGCCAAGTACGTGAAGTTGGCCGATGAGGCGGTGTGCATCGGCCCCGCTCCGTCCGGCCAGAGCTATCTCAACATGCCGGCCATCATTTCGGCCGCCGAAGTGACCGATGCCGAGGCCATCCACCCCGGTTACGGCTTCCTGAGCGAAAACGCCGACTTCGCCGAACGCGTCGAGAAAAGCGGCTTCAAGTTCATCGGTCCCACGCCCGAGTCCATTCGCATGATGGGCGACAAGGTGTCTGCCAAGCAAGCCATGATCCGCGCCGGCGTGCCTTGTGTGCCCGGTTCTGAAGGGGCCTTGCCGGCCGATCCGGCGGTGATCAAGCGCACCGCCAAGGCCATCGGCTACCCGGTCATCATCAAGGCCGCAGGCGGTGGTGGTGGGCGTGGCATGCGGGTGGTGCACACCGAAGCCGCCCTGCTGCACGCGGTGCAGACCACCAAGGCCGAAGCGGGCGCTGCCTTTGGCAACCCCGAGGTCTACATGGAGAAGTTTCTCCAGAACCCGCGCCACATCGAAATCCAGATCCTCGCCGACCAGCACCGCAACGCGGTCTACCTGGGCGAGCGCGATTGCTCCATGCAGCGCCGACACCAGAAGGTGATCGAGGAAGCGCCGGCGCCGGGCATCCCGCGCCGACTGATTGAGAAGATCGGCGAACGCTGCGCAGCCGCCTGCAAGAAGATCGGCTACCGTGGCGCCGGCACCTTCGAGTTCTTGTACGAGAACGGTGAGTTCTACTTCATCGAAATGAACACCCGTGTGCAGGTGGAGCACCCGGTGACCGAGTGGATCACGGGCATCGACATCGTGCGCACCCAGATCGCGGTGGCCGCAGGTGAGAAGTTGCCCTTCACCCAGCGCCAGATCGTGCTGCGTGGTCACGCCATCGAGTGCCGCATCAACGCCGAAGACCCCTACAAGTTCACGCCGTCGCCAGGCCGTGTCACCACCTGGCACGCGCCGGGTGGCCCGGGTGTGCGGGTTGACTCGCACGTCTACGCCAACTACTTCGTGCCGCCCAACTACGACTCCATGGTGGGCAAGATCATTGTGCACGGTGACACCCGTGAACAGGCGCTGGCCCGCATGAGCACCGCTTTGAGCGAAACCGTGGTCGAAGGCATCCTCACCAACATCCCGCTGCACCGCGAGTTGATGGTGGACGCCAACTTCGTGGCCGGTGGCACCAACATCCACTACCTCGAAGAGTGGCTGTCTAAACGGGTCAGATGAAGGCCCCCACGCTCCGCCGCTGCGCGGGTTGCTGCCCCCGAAGGGGGGCTGTTTCGCCTTGGGGCGGCCCGGCGGCGAAACGTTTGCCTGTGGTGAATTGAACATGTTTGAACTGACCCTGCTCGCCCCCGAAGACCGCGTCGAGACGCTGAGCGAGGCGCTGGAGGCGCTGGATGCATTGAGTGTGTCAGTGGAAGACGCCGATGCCTTGACGGAGGCCGAGCAGGCGCTGTTCGGCGAGCCCGGCATGCCGCCGCCCAAGGCCGGCTGGCAGCGCTCGCGTGTGGTGGCTTTGTTCAGCGAAGAGGCTCCAGCGCGCGAAGCGTCAGCGTTGTTGCAGGCGCAGGATTTCTTCGATGGTTGCGAAGTCCTGGCCGTCACTGCGCTGGCCGACCAGGACTGGGTGCGCCTGACGCAGTCGCAGTTCGATCCGGTCGAGATCACGCCCACGTTCTGGATCGTGCCCAGCTGGCATGAGCCACCGTCCCAGGCGCGTCAGGTCATTCGCCTGGATCCGGGCTTGGCCTTCGGCACCGGTACCCATCCCACCACGCGCATGTGTTTGCGCTGGGTCGCGGCACGCGACTTGGCGGGGCAACGCGTCCTCGACTACGGTTGTGGTTCGGGTATCTTGGCCATTGGCGCGGCCAAACAGGGCGCGACCGACATCGTGGCGGTGGACATCGACCCTGCCGCTGTCGAGTCCAGCCGCCTGAACGCGGCCAACAACCACGTGAGCCTGCACGCCGGCCTGCCCGATCAGGCGCAGGGCTTGTACCAGGTGGTGCTGGCCAACATCCTGGCCACGCCGCTCAAGGTGCTGGCGCCCTTGTTGTGTGCCCATGTGGCCGAAGGCGGCCATTTGGTGCTGGCGGGCATCCTGTCGCGCCAGGTCGATGAACTCAAAGCGGCTTACGCACCCTGGTTGGTGTTGGATGTGGCCGACGAGCTGGACGGCTGGGTGCTCATGACGGCGCGGCGCGGCTGAGCCGCACGCGGCCGCCGCTGCCGGGGGAACACGGACGCCGCCCCTACAATCGCCGGCAATGAGCTTCGTCACCCGATGCCCCGCCTGTGCCACCCATTTCAGGGTGGTGTCCGATCAGCTCAAGATTTCGGACGGCTGGGTGCGTTGTGGTCAATGTGGCGAAGTGTTCGACGCATCGGTTCAACTCGCCGCCTTGCCCGCCGGTGAGCCTGAACCGGCCCCGCCGGTCTCCGCTGTGGATGTGCCGCCGCAGGCAAGCATCCCGGCACCCGCACCCGAAGCGCCACCCGAACGCGATCCCGAACCGGTCACCCACCCTGAATCGCCCCCAGAGCCAGAGCCCGTGTCACAGGCAGATCCAGTGCCGGAGGACGCGCAGGACTCGATGTACGACCTGCCGCCTGCCGCCGAGTTGTTGCCGCCCGCTCCCGCCGAAAACGACGAACTCGTCGCCAGCGACGCGGTGCTGTCGGCTTTTCCTGAGCAGGTGGGTTTTGTGCGTCAGGCACAACGCAAGGCCTGGTGGCAACGGCCGGGTGTGCGGTGGGGCTTGGGTCTGATCAGTGCCGTGTTGTGTGTGGCCATGTTGTTGCAGTGGGTGCTGTTCGAGCGCGATCGCATCGCCGCCTTGCGCCCCGATCTGCGCCCCACCCTGCAGGCCCTGTGTGCGCCGCTGGGTTGCCGTGTTGAACCTTTGCGCCTGGTGCAGGCGCTCAGCATAGACAGCACGACATTGGCGCGCCGAGGCAATGGCCGTTACGCGCTGGAGGTGGTGTTGCGCAACGCGTCGTTGTTCGAGTTGGCCACGCCTGCGCTGGAGCTGAGCCTGACCGATGTGCGCGATCAGTTGCTGGTGCGTCGCGTGATCCTGCCGGCCGAGCTGGCCGCTGCGCCGGCCACCGTGCCCGCCAACGACACACTCACATTGCGGGTGGACGTGCTCATCGATGGCCCGGTGGGTGATGCGCTGGCCGGCTACCGCACTCTGGTTTTTTATCCCTGATTTCTGGAACCGTTCACACCATGTCCATCTACGTTTGTGGCTCGCTGGCCTTTGACACCATCATGTCGTTCGAGGGGCGCTTCGCCGAGCAAATCCTGCCCGAGCAATTGCACATCCTCAACGTGTCTTTTCTGGTGCCCGCGTTGCGGCGCGAGTACGGCGGTTGTGCCGGCAACATTGCCTACGGCCTTCGGCAATTGGGGGCGGGGGTCACGCCGGTGGCCACGTTGGGCAACGATGGGCAGGATTACCTCGCGCGCCTGAAAGCGCTGGGCGTTGACGACAGCCACGTGCAGGTGGCTGCGACTGAGTACACCGCCCAAGCCATGATCATGACCGACCGCGACAACAACCAGATCACGGCTTTCCACCCCGGCGCCATGTCGCAGGCCCACCTCAACCCCATCCGCGCAGAGGGCGGCGGACACATCGGCATCGTCGCACCCGATGGCCGTGAAGCTATGTTGTGCCATGCCGAGCAGTTCCAGGCTGCAGGCATTCCTTTTGTGTTCGACCCGGGCCAGGGCTTGCCCATGTTCGACGGTGCCGATCTGCGTCACTTCATTGAGTTGGCCGACTGGGTGGCCGTGAACGACTACGAAGGGCATATGCTCAGCGAGCGCACGGGCTGGAGCCTGGGCGAGGTGTCGCAGCAGGTGCGCGGCCTGGTGGTGACATTGGGCGAGCACGGCGTGGACCTCTGGGAACAAGGCCAGGTCCAGCGCGTGGCGGGCGAGCGGGCCGAACAGGTGCTCGACCCCACGGGTTGTGGCGATGCCTTCCGCGCGGCGCTGCTGTGGGGTTTGTCGCAGGGCTGGTCGTTGGCGCGCTGCGCCGCGCTGGGCAACCGCATGGGGGCGCGCAAGATCGCTAGCCGTGGTCCGCAGAACTACCAGCTCAGCGACGTCGATCGGGACCTGGCAGCCTGAGAACAAAAAAAGCCCGGTGCAACGCACCGGGCTTTTTGGCTTTCAGCGTGACCTGAAATCAGGGCTTGCTGGAAGTGGGGAACGGCCATGCGGCCTGCGGGTTCAGCGTGGTTTGCGCTACGGGTGCAGGGGCAGGCTTAGCGGGCGCCTTTTTCGCGGCGGCTTTTTTGGCGGGAGCGGCTTTTTTGGCCGGAGCAGCGGCCTTTTTGGGGGCTGCCTTCTTGGCCGGAGCGGCCTTCTTCGCAGGAGCTGCTGCCTTCTTGGCCGGAGCGGCCTTCTTCGCAGGAGCTGCTGCCTTCTTGGCCGGAGCCGCCTTCTTCGCCGGGGCTGCCGCCTTCTTGGCCGGAGCCGCCTTCTTCGCCGGTGCGGCTTTCTTTGCCGCAGCTTTTTTCGCAGTTGCCATGTTGTTCTCCTTGATCAAGTTGCACAGTGCACCACACGCCCCAGAATGGGCGCGCAGCGATTCAGCGGGTTGGGATCCTGTGGATGCATGCCACTTGTGGTGCCCAGCGCGTTGAATGGGGAGACAAGACCCGCGCCACGCAGCCGCGCTGCGTTGGGAGGGGTGGGTCTTGAAGATGAGGGCCGCATGTGAAGAAGGCGTGGGTGTCCGGTCAGTCCCAGGACAGGGCGCCGCCCGATTGGTACTCGATCACACGGGTTTCGAAGAAGTTGCGTTCCTTCTTGAGGTCGATCATCTCGCTCATCCAGGGGAACGGGTTTTCTTCGTTGGGGAACAGGGGCTCCAGGCCGATCTGCGTGGCACGCCGGTTGGCGATGTAGCGCAGATAGCCCTTGAACATGGAGGCGTTGAGACCGAGCACGCCGCGCGGCATGGTGTCCTCGGCGTAGCGGTATTCCAGTTCGACCGCCTTTTCGAACAACGCCTTGATCTCGGCTTTGAACTCGGCCGTCCACAAGTGCGGGTTCTCGAGTTTGAGCTGGTTGATCAGGTCGATGCCGAAGTTGCAGTGCATGGACTCGTCGCGCAGGATGTACTGGTACTGCTCGGCGGCACCGGTCATCTTGTTCTGGCGACCCAGCGCCAGGATCTGCGTGAAGCCGACGTAGAAGAACAGGCCTTCCATCAGACAGGCAAAGACGATCAGCGACTTCAGCAGCGTCTGGTCGTTCGCGGGCGTGCCGGTCTTGAAGGACGGGTCCATGATCGCCTCGATGAAGGGGATCAGGAATTGGTCCTTGTCGCGGATGGAGGCGACTTCGTTGTAGGCGTTGAAGATCTCGCCTTCGTCCAGACCAAGCGATTCAACGATGTACTGGTAGGCGTGCGTGTGAATGGCTTCTTCAAAGGCCTGGCGCAGCAGGAACTGGCGGCACTCGGGCGCCGTGATGTGGCGGTAGGTGCCCAGCACGATGTTGTTGGCAGCCAGCGAGTCGGCGGTGACGAAGAAGCCGAGGTTGCGCTTGACGATGCGGCGCTCGTCTTCGCTCAGGCCGTTGGGGTCTTTCCAGGTCGCGATGTCGCGCGACATGTTGACCTCCTGTGGCATCCAGTGGTTGGCGCAGGTGGCGAGGTATTTTTCCCAGGCCCACTTGTACTTGAAGGGCACCAGCTGGTTGACGTCGGTCTGGCCGTTGATGATGCGTTTGTCGGCGGCCGAGACGCGGCCACCTGCGTGTGCGCTGCGCGGGGCAACGGCCGCTTGGGCCAGTGCCTGCGCGTGGGCCGAAGCCTGTGCGGCGGCCAGCGAAGCGGATGCGGGAGAGGGGGTGTGCATCGCCAGAGACGGCGAGGCGGTCACACCGCTGGGGCTGTTCGATGCCGGCGGCGTGTGGGTGCGTTGCGGTGAGGGCGTGACTTCGTCGTCCCAGGTCAACATATCAGGTTCCAAGTGTTCGGATTATCAAAGCAGCGAATCGAAAAGCAAAGCGGCATCTCGATTGGCTGCATGTGTTTGTTGTGTGAGTGCATCGAAAAGAGGCACATCGGCAAGCGCGGTGATGTGCCTCGTGTTCGATGTCACTGGCAGGCCTCGCAACCAGGGTCGTCAATGGCGCAGAACTTGACGTCCGTGGCCGCTTCCACCACCACGGGTGCCGCGGTCTGTGTGGTCTCGGGAGCAGCGTGTGCGCCGGCTTGTCCAGCGCCCATGGCCACCGCATTGAGCTGGCCCGTGCGGCCGGTGGATTTCTCCACGTGGGTGGCGCTGCGGGTGCGCAGGTAGTAGGTGGTCTTGAGGCCACGCAGCCAGGCCAGTTTGTAGGTGTCGTCGAGCTTCTTGCCCGAGGCGCCAGCCATGTAGATGTTGAGCGATTGCGCCTGGTCGATCCACTTCTGGCGGCGTGCGGCGGCCTCCACCAGCCAGTGGGTGTCCACCTCGAAAGCCGTGGCGTAGAGCGCCTTGATGTCCTGTGGCACTCGGTCGATAGGCAGCAGCGAACCGTCGAAGTGTTTGAGGTCCATCACCATCACGTCGTCCCACAGGCCCAGGCGTTTCAGGTCTTTGACCAGGTAGCCGTTGATGACCGTGAACTCGCCCGACAGGTTGGACTTGACCGACAGGTTGCCGAAGGATGGCTCGATGGAGGCGTCCACCCCGATGATGTTGGAGATGGTGGCGGTGGGTGCGATGGCCACGCAGTTGGAGTTGCGCATGCCATCAACGGCGATCTTGGCGCGCAGCGCGTCCCAGTCCAGCGTGGAAGAGCGGTCGGTTTCAACGTAGCCGCCGCGCTGCTCTGCCAGCAGGTTCAACGAGTCCAGCGGCAGGATGCCACGGTCCCACAGCGAGCCCTTGTAGCTGCTGTACTTGCCGCGCTCTTTGGCCAACTCGGTTGAGGCCCAGTAAGCGTGGTAGCACACGGCCTCCATGGAGCGGTCGGCAAACTCCACTGCGGCCTGGCTGGCGTAGGGCACACGCAGCTGGTACAGCGCGTCCTGGAAGCCCATGATGCCCAGGCCCACGGGGCGGTGGCGCAGGTTGGAGTCGCGCGCCTTCTTGACCGCGTAGTAGTTGATGTCGATCACGTTGTCGAGCATGCGCATCGCGGTGGCGATGGTGCGCTTGAGCTTGTCCTGATCGATGGCGCCATCCTTCAAATGCTGTGCCAGGTTGACCGAGCCCAGGTTGCAGACGGCGGTTTCCGTGTCGCTGGTGTTGAGCGTGATTTCGGTGCACAGGTTGGACGAGTGCACCACGCCCACGTGCTGCTGCGGGCTGCGCACGTTGCAGGCATCCTTGAAGGTGATCCAGGGGTGGCCGGTCTCGAACAGCATGGAGAGCATCTTGCGCCACAGGTCGGTCGCTGGCACCTGGCGGTAGGGCTTGATCTCGCCGCGCGCAGCTTTGGCTTCGTAGGCCACGTAGGCCTTTTCAAACTCGGTGCCGAACAGGTCGTGCAGATCGGGCACGTCATTGGGCGAGAACAGGCTCCACATGCCCTTTTCCATCACACGCTTCATGAACAGGTCGGGGATCCAGTTCGCCGTGTTCATGTCGTGGGTGCGGCGGCGGTCGTCGCCGGTGTTCTTGCGCAGCTCCAGAAATTCTTCGATGTCCAGGTGCCAGGTTTCCAGGTAGGTGCACACGGCACCCTTGCGCTTGCCACCCTGGTTCACGGCCACCGCGGTGTCGTTGACCACCTTCAGGAACGGCACCACACCTTGCGATTCGCCGTTGGTGCCCTTGATGTGGCTGCCCAGGGCGCGCACGCGCGTCCAGTCGTTGCCCAGGCCGCCGGCAAACTTGCTCAGCAGCGCGTTTTCCTTGATGGACTCGTAGATGCCGTCCAGGTCGTCGGGCACGGTGGTCAGGTAGCAGCTGGAGAGTTGCGAGCGCAGCGTGCCGCTGTTGAACAGCGTCGGGGTGCTGCTCATGAAGTCGAACGAGGACAGCACTTCGTAGAACTCGATGGCTCGCGCTTCGCGGTCCACTTCGTTCAGCGCCAGGCCCATGGCCACGCGCATGAAGAAAGCCTGCGGCAGCTCGATGCGGGTTTTGCGCACGTGCAGGAAGTAGCGGTCGTACAGGGTTTGCAGGCCCAGGTAGTCAAAGCCCAGGTCGCGCTCGGCCTTGAGGGCCGCGCCCAGCTTTTTCAGGTCGTACTGCAGCAGCTTTTCATCGAGCAGTTCGTTTTCCACGCCCTTTTTGATGAAGCCGGGGAAGTACTCGGCGTAGCGTGCGGCCATGTCGGCTTGCAGCACTTCTTCGCCCAAGACCTCTTTGATGATGGTGTGCAGCAGCAGGCGCGCGGTGGCGTAGGTGTAGTCCGGGTCTTTTTCGATCAGCGTGCGTGCTGCCAGGATCGACGCCTTGTGCACTTCTTCCAGTGGTACGCCGTCGTACAGGTTGCGCAGGGTTTCCGCGACGATGGGCTCGGGCTTCACTTCCGAGCCCAGGTTGGCGCAGGCGTTGGTGATCAGGGCTTGCAGGTGGCCCATGTCCAGCGGCACTTTTTTGCCGTTGTCGAGCACGTGCAGCGCTGGAGCGGCAGCTGCGGCCGGCGTGCCCTGCTGAGCACGTTCCTGCGCACGGCGTTCGCGGTACAGCACATAGGCGCGCGCCACTTCGTGGTGGCCACTGCGCATCAGGCCCAGTTCGACCTGGTCTTGCACGTCTTCGATGTGGAAGGTGCCGCCGCTGGGGCGCGAGCGCATGAGGGCGCGCACCACGGCCTGGGTCAGTTGGTCCACGTCCTCACGCACGCTGGCCGAAGCGGCACCCTGGGTGCCATGCACCGCGAGGAACGCCTTCATCAGCGCCACCGCGATCTTGTTGGGCGCAAACGGCACCACAGCGCCATTGCGGCGGATGATCTGGTAGTGCGACAGCGCGTCCGGACTTTGAGCCCGGCTGGCCAGAGCCGCTGCGGGCTGTGCGGCCAAGGAGGCGTTGGTGGGGCTGGATTCGGAGATCTGCATGGGTTTCCTCTTGGGATGTTGTTGGGTCTGGCGCTGCGTTCCGGCGACATGTCGGCCGTGTTTCAGCGGCGGAGGCACGGTCTTGTCGGTGATCTGGGGAGGCACTATATCTAGTGTGTCCGCTTCCGGCAAGCCACTACAGGTAGTGTATCGATCGGGTTTTCAATAGGCAAAAAAACGCTGCGACGCGACAAAAAAAACGCATATTCATGTGAGGCCCAGCGTGTGCCAATGAACATGCACCTGTCCGCGTGCGAAGTGGCTGCTGACGCGGCTTGGCGCGGCATTTGTCGCCGCATGCCGCGCCAAGCTTGGGCTGGCGAACTCAGCCTGCGCGTGCGACGGAGCGGGTGCTCGTCGGAAAATGGGTTCGGCTATCGGGGAAAACACCGGGCTGGCCAAGCCAGCCGACTTTGCAGCAAGGCCCAGTCGAAGCCCGCGCCCGGGTCGGCCTTGCGGCCAGGTGCCACGTGTTCGTGGCCGGCCACCGACCGAATGGGGTAGCGCCGGGCCAGGCGCTGGCACAGGTCGACCAGCGCGCTGTACTGGGCGGGCTCGAACAGGCCACCTTCCAGGCCTTCGAGTTCGATGCCGATGGAGAAGTCGTTGCAGTTATCGCGTCCTGCCCAGTGCGAACGGCCTGCGTGCCAGGCGCGTTGGTCACAGGCCACGAACTGGACCACCTCTCCCGTGCGCCGAATCAGGAAGTGTGCCGACACCTCCATGCCCCGTATCGTCTGGAAGTAGGGGTGGGCGTCCCAATCGAGCCGGTTGCAGAACAGGGCTTCAATCTCGTTGCCGCCAAAACACCCTGGCGGCAGGCTGATCGAATGCACCACGATCAGTGAGATGTCGGTGGGGTCGGGGCGGGGGCCGAAGTTGGGGGACGGTACATGGCGCACGTGCGGCAGCCAATGGGGCGCCACATCACTCGTCATGGTCCACGGCGTCTTTGGGCATGGGAATCTGCAGGCGCTGGATGCGGTAGCGGATTTGCCGAAGGTTCAGGCCCAGGCGGGCGGCGGCCAGGGTGCGGTTGTAGTTGGCCTCGCGCAGCACGCGCACCAGCACCTCGCGCTCCTGCTGGTCCAGAAAGGCCTGCAGGTCCGATGGTGCCGCAGCGGGCGGCGCAGCGGCCTCGTGCGGGACCTCGTCGCAGGCCGCTGGTGGGGTTTCGGGTGCCGGGGTGTCGGCCCATTCGCCGGCCCCGTCGCTGAGGTCGTCCAGGGTGATGATCTGCCCGTCGCACAGGGCCAGGGCGCGGTGCAGCAGGTTCTCCAGCTCGCGGACGTTACCGGGCAGTGGGTGGTGGTTCAGCCAGTCCTGCGCCAGAGGGTCCACCAGGGGCAGGTGCTGGCCCGACTCGGTACAGATGCGGCGCAGCAGCGCCTGCACCAGTTGGGGCAGGTCTTCACGCCGTTCGCGCAGGGCGGGCATGCGCACCTCGATCACGTTGAGCCGGTAGAACAGGTCTTGGCGGAAGTGGCCCGCTTTGACCTCGCCGGCCAGGTCTTTGTGGGTGGCGCTGACCAACCGCACGTCGATGTTGTCTTCCTGCACCGCGCCCAGGGCGCGTACCTGGCGTTCTTGAACCACCCGCAGCAGCTTGGCCTGCATGGCCAATGGCAGGTCGCCGATTTCGTCCAGGAACAGCGTGCCCCCGTGGGCGGCCTGGAAGTAGCCTTCACGGTCCTGCGAGGCGCCGGTGAAGGCGCCTTTGCGCACGCCAAAAAATTCGGCTTCGATCAGTGACTCGGGGATGGCGCCGCAGTTGACGGCCACAAACGGGCCGCTGGCGCGGTGGCTGCAACCGTGCAGAGCCCGCGCCACCAGCTCCTTGCCGGTGCCCGACTCACCTTGCACCAGGACCGGCGCCATGCTGCGCGCCACGCGCTCGATGCGCTGGCGCACCGCCACCATGGGCGCGGACACGCCCACGATGCGGGCCAGCGGTGGGGCGTTGGCCGCGTCCGGTGCTGGCGTGGCGGTGGCGTTCCTAGGGCTCAGGGGGCCGCTGCCCGGCATGCTGTGCAAGGCCGAGGCCACCACGCTGCGGAACTGCTTGAGGTCCACCGGCTTGGTCAGGTAGTCGAAGGCCCCGCACTTCAGCGCCTCGACCGCGTTTTCGGCCGAGCCGTGGGCGGTGATGACGATGGCGCGCTCGCTGCGCTGGGCCTGGCTGAGTTCGCGCAGCAGTTCGATGCCCTGGCCATCGGGCAGGCGCATGTCGGTGATGACGGCGTGGAAGCGCCGCTCCTCAAGGGCCGCGCGTGCTTCGCGCAGGTCCTGTGCGGCTTCTACCCGGTAGCCCTCGCGCAACAGCGTGAGCTCATAGAGGGTGCGCAGGTCGGGTTCGTCGTCGACGACCAGGATCTCGAAGGGCTGGGTGGCGGACATGGTCAGGCGGGAGGCGCGAGGTGGTTCAGGCGCGGCAGGTCGACGGCAAATTCGTTGCCATCACGTTGCTCCAACAGGCTGCGCCGGTAGCTGATGTGGGCACCATAACGCTCGCACAGTTCTCTGCAAATGTACAAGCCCAGCCCGCTGCTGCGGCTCTCGGAGGAAAAGAACGGTTCAAACAGGTGGCGGCGCACGCCCGCGTCCAGCGGCTGGCCGTCGCTCCACACGCTCAGGCGCACCCGGTGCAAGCCCACTGGCACGGTGCTCACCAGAATGCAGGCGGGCGTGCCGCTGGCGTAGCGCAAGGCGTTGTCCAGCAGGTTGACCAAGAGGCGCCTCAGGTGCTCGGGGTCGAAGCCCACATGCACCTGCGGGCAGTGGGCACGCACCTCCACCAGCGGCTGGCAACCGTTTTGTTGGGCCCAGTCGTGGGTGATGGTGTGGGTGTGCAGGTCCAGTGGCAGGGCGGGGCCGTGGCCCGTCGATGCCGGGCCGGGCTCCAGCCGTGCCACGTTGAGCACGTCGTCCACGATGCGGGCGAGGCGCTGGGCGTTTTGTCCGATCATGGCCGTGAGCCGCCGTTGGGTGGGCGCCTGCAATTCTTCATCCAGCAGGGCGTTGGCCTGCGAGATGGCCGCCAGCGGGTTGCGGATTTCGTGCGCCACGGCGGCCGACATGCGGCCCATGGCCGCCAGTTTTTCGGTGCGCACGCGGGCTTCCATCTCGCGCAGGTCTTCCAGAAACACTACGCACAGGTGTTCCGACGCTTCGCCGTGTTGGCCTGTCAGGTGGGTGCGCGCCAGCAATTTGCGGCTCACCCCTTGGCCCAGGTCCAGCACCAGGGCTTCTTCCATGGCGCTGTTGGTGGCAAAGGTGCGTTCCACCAACTGCAGCAAAGCTTGCCAGGCCTGTGGGCTGCCCATGTCAATGGCGGCGGGTTCCAGGTGCCCGCCCTCGGTATGGAGCATGGCTTCGGCGGCCGGGTTGGCGTGCAGGGCGCGGCCTTGTTGGTCGATCACCAGCACCCCTTCGGACAGGCCCTCGATCACCAGCTCGTTCACCCGCGCCTGGGTGCGTGCGGCGCGTTGGCTGCGCTGTGCCAGGGCTTCTTCGCGTGCCAGGCGCAAGGCGAGCTGGTTGGCCAGCAAGGCCACCAGGAAAAAGCCGGTGCCGGTCAGGCCAGTCTGCAGCAAGCGGTTGGTGGACTCGGCTCCCGACGACAGCAGGCTCCAGCCGGCGTCAAACAGCAGAAAAAGGGTAACGGCAGCTGCCGTCGCCAGGCTCAGCAGCAGGGTGCCCAGCACCGAGGCCAGCAGCAGCGGCAAGACGAACAGCGGTGTGTAGTTGAAGCTGCCTTGCTGGAAAAACTGCAGGCAGCCGAAGGCCGTGATGTCGACCACCAGCGTCCAGATCCAGCGCAGGTCCACCCGGCGCCCACCGTCGCTGCGTGGCGACCACCTCAGAGAAGCCAACGTGGACACCAGGTAGGCGGCCGTCAGGCCCACCAACCACGGTGTGCCGCCCCCGCCCACGGTGTTGATCCAGGCCTGCAGCCCCAGCAACACCACCGCCACCAACACGCGCGCCTGCATGAAGGCGGTCCACAAGCGGTTGAAGGATTGGGCGTGGGCGTCGCCCGGTGTGTCCGCCCCCAGTTCAGATGGTTGGAACCAGCTGGGCACGAAAGTCGATGCCGCGTCGGTCCGGTCCATGTCAGCGCCTCACGCCTCGTGTTGACGCAAGTGGTCCTGGCTGCAATAGGAGCCGCGCGCGCCCCTTACGGCATCCAGGGCCGGAAGGTGCAGGCCGCAATGGGCACAAGACACCATTTCTGCCGGCGCCTGTGCTGCTGGCGGCTTGGGCGCTTGACGCGCCGGCGGCTCGTCGCGGGTCTGTTCGGCACGGTTGCGCCGCCACAGCCACACGCCGGCCAACACCACCAGAATGACCAGCACGAACTTCATGTGCGTTGCAGCAGCACTTCAAGCACGAAGCGCGACCCCACGTAACCCAGCAGCAGCAGGCCGGCACCTGCGTAGAGCACGCGCACGGCGGTGCGGCCACGCCAACCCAGGCGCCAGCGGCCCCACAGCAGCACGGCAGTGGTCAGCCAGGCCAGCAGCGAGAACACGGTCTTGTGGTTCCAGACCCAGCCGCCAGTGAGCGCGTGGGCAAACCAGCCGCCGGCCAACAGGGTGGCGCTGAGCAGCACAAAGCCGGCCCCCACAAAACGGAAGGTGAGGCCTTCCAGGGCCAGCAGCGGCAAGCCGGGCGACGCGTCGCGGCCCGCGCGCATGGCCTGCTCGGCACGCCGCATCAGCCAGGCGTGGAACACGGCCAGCGCAAACATGGCGTAGGAAGCTACCCCCAGCGCCCAGTGCACCGGCAGCCACTGGGTGGGCAGGTTGTGCTGGTCGCTGCCGGGAAACACCCATGCCAGCAGCACCGCCAACGTGCCCAGGCCGGCCAGCGCCAGGGTGGATTGCAGGCGGGGGTAGACCCAGGTTTCCACGGCGTAAACCGCCAACACCAGCCAGGCGGTGACCGACAAGGCCGGCGCAAAGCCGAATTTGGGCGGATCGGCGCTGAAGCCCGCCATCAGTGCGGCGGCGTGCAGCAGCCAGGTGGCGCTCATCAGGGCCCGTTGTGCAGGCGCTTGCCAGCGCAGGCGCCCCAGAGCCAGTGCGGCATAGCCCAGCGCGGCCGCCAGGGCCAGCGCGGTGTTCCACCAGGGGCTCGCGGCTAAAATCATGTGCACAGTTTAACGGTCCCGTTCCAACGAACGCGGCGCCGCTGCCGCCCGCAGGTGGCTTTCCAACCGGTTTTCATCATGGCCTCAGCCCTCTCCGAAAAACTCTCACGCATCGTCAAGGAAATGCGCGGCCAGGCCCGCATCACCGAAGCCAACGTGGCCGACATGATGCGCGAGGTGCGCCTGGCCCTGCTGGAGGCCGACGTGGCCCTGCCGGTGGTGCGCGATTTTGTGGCCCGCGTGAAAGAAAAGGCGCTGGGCCAGGAGGTGGTGGGGTCGCTCACGCCGGGGCAGGTGCTGGTGAGCGTGGTCAACCGCGAGCTGGCCGCCACCATGGGCCAGGGCGTGGCCGACATCAACCTCGCCGCCCAGCCGCCGGCGGTGATCCTGATGGCCGGCCTGCAAGGTGCCGGCAAAACCACCACCACCGCCAAGCTGGCCAAGCACCTGATCGAAAAGCGCAAGAAGAAGGTGCTCACTGTCTCTGGTGACGTCTACCGTCCGGCCGCCATCGAGCAGCTCAAGACCGTGACCAAGCAGGCCGGGGCCGAGTGGTTCCCCAGCACGCCCGACCAAAAACCGGTGGACATCGCCAACGCCGCGCTGGATTACGCGCGCAAGCACCACTTCGACGTGCTGCTGGTGGACACCGCCGGCCGCCTGGCGATCGACGAAGCGCTGATGCGCGAGATTCAGCAACTGCACGGCGTGCTCAACCCGGTGGAGACGCTGTTTGTGGTCGATGCCATGCAGGGCCAGGACGCCATCAACACTGCCAAGGCTTTCAAGGAAGCGTTGCCGCTGACGGGCATCATCCTCACCAAGATGGACGGCGATTCGCGGGGTGGTGCGGCGCTCTCTGTGCGCGCGATCACCGGCGCACCCATCAAGTTCGCCGGTGTGTCCGAAAAGATCGACGGGTTGGAGGTGTTCGACGCCGAACGCCACGCCGGGCGCATCCTGGGCATGGGCGACATCGTGGCCCTGGTCGAACAGGTCACCGCCGGGGTGGACCTGGCGCAGGCACAGAAGCTGGCCGCCAAGGTCAAGAGTGGCGAGGGATTTGACCTCGACGACTTCCTCGACCAGATCCGTCAGATGAAGAAGATGGGTGGCCTCTCCAGCCTCATGGACAAGCTGCCCACCGCCATGGCCGCCAAGGCCAGCGAGGCCGACCTGAGCCGCGCCGAAAAAGACATCAAGCGCAAGGAAGGCATCATCTGCAGCATGACGCCGCTGGAGCGCCGCAAGCCCGACCTCATCAAGGCCACCCGCAAGCGCCGCATCGCCGCCGGGGCGGGGGTGCACGTGCAGGAGGTCAACCGCCTGCTCAAGGAGTTCGAGCAGATGCAGGGCATGATGAAGAAGATGAAGGGCGGCGGCCTCATGAAAATGATGAAACGCATGGGTGGGCTGCCAGGCATGGGCAAGGGCATGCCCAAGTTGCCGGGCATGTGACCCTGCTTGGGCCGGCCGTGTTGACCTGGATCGAAGCGTCGCTGGCCCTTTCGGCCTTGGCCGTGGCCTCGGCGCTGCGGCCTTGGCGTATGCTCACCACCGGGCTGCTCACGCCCTGGCTGGCCACCATCGTGTTCCTACCGCTGGTGTGGTTGCTGCCACAAGGCCTGCCCAACGGCATGGCGGTGCAGTTTTCAGGCGCCAGTTTGCTGGTGTTGATGGTGGGCTGGCCACTGGCGGTGCTGGCGCTGACCGTGGTGGCCGCCCTGGTGTGGGCGCTGGGCACCCTGCCGCTGGCGCCGGTGCTCTCGCAACTGGTGTGGGTTGGCTTGGTGCCCGCCACATTGGCCCTGCTGCTGGGCGCGGCCCTGCGGCGCTGGTTGCCACCCAACCCGTTTGTGTACGTGCTGGGCCGAGGTTTTCTGGGCACCGCGGCCTGTGTGTTTCTGGCCGGTGCCGCGCAGGAGTTGCTCTACCGCCTGGTGGGCCAGGTGGGCTTGGAGCAGGCCCTGGTCGCGCATTGGCTCATGGCCTGGGGCGACGCGTTTTTGACCGGCATGGGCGCGGCGGTTTTTGTGGCCTTCGCGCCGCAGTGGCTGGCCACTTGGTCCGATGCGCGCTACTTGCGCCCACCTGAGCCGTGAAACTATCGCAGCCATAGCCAGATCAGCCAGCAGCCAAACGCTCAAAAAAGTAAAATTGCGATGTGCTGCAACAAAGAACCCTCAAATCCCTGACCCGTGCCGTGGGCGTGGGCCTGCACAGTGGCCAACGCGTGGAGTTGACGCTGCGCCCGGCGCAGCCCGACACCGGCATCGTGTTCCGCCGTGTGGACCTGCCCGAGCCGGTGGACATCCCGGTGTCGGCCACGTCGGTCACCGACACCCGCCTGGCGTCCACCATCTCGCGCGATGGCGCCCGGGTGCACACCATCGAGCACCTCATGAGCGCCTGTGCCGGGCTGGGCATCGACAACCTGTACGTCGACATAACGGCCGAGGAAGTGCCCATCCTCGACGGCTCGGCCGCCTCCTTTGTGTACCTGCTGCAGAGCGCCGGCATCGCGCTGCAAAACGCGCCCAAGCGTTTCATCCGTGTGCTCAAGCCGGTGGAGGTGCGCGAAGGCGAGGGCAAAAACGTCAAGTGGGCTCGGCTGGAGCCGTACCACGGCTACAAGCTCAGCTTCGAGATCGAGTTCGACCACCCGGCTGTCAACGCTACCGGGCAACGGGTCGAGTTCGACATGGGCAGCGGCCAGTACGCGCGCGAAATCGCCCGCGCCCGCACCTTCGGCTTCACACGCGACGTGGAAATGATGCGCGCCAACGGCCTGGCCCTGGGCGGTGGCCTGGACAACGCCATCGTGATGGACGACGTCAAGGTGCTCAACGCGGACGGCCTGCGTTACAGCGACGAGTTCGTCAAACACAAGATCCTCGACGCCATCGGCGACCTTTACGTGGTGGGCAAGCCGCTGCTGGCGGCCTACAGCGCCTTCCGTTCGGGGCATGGGCTCAACAACCAGCTGTTGCGGGCCTTGCTGGCCCAGCCCGACGCTTACGACATCGTCGATTTCGAACACCGTTCCCAGGCACCGCGCGGCTTCGCCGAACCCGTGCCGGCATGGTGATGCCCCGTCGCTGAGGGCACACACCCATGTTGCTGTTCCGCTGGGCCATGATGTTCCTGCTGCTGGTGGCGGGCGTGTCCTTCGCCTTCTACATCGGCACCGGTCAAGCCAAATACCGTTACTTTGGCCTGCGCGTCCTCAAGTGGACGGTGATCGCGGCGCTTGGCTTTTTCGGTGTGTTGTTCCTAGAGCGGTTGGCCTGATGCCCGCGTCAGGAAACTTGCGCAGCATCCTCGCGATGCTGGGTGCGGTGGCTTTTTTCTCGGTGATGGACACCGTGCTCAAGCTGCTGTCGGCCCATTACCCGGCTTTGCAGGTGGCCGCCTTGCGTGGACTCACCGCGATGCCGCTGGTGGTGCTGTACGTGGCCTGGCGGCGCGAAGGCCACACCTTGCTCAAGATCCGCTGGCCCTTGCACTTGCTGCGTGGTGTCATTGGCGTGACCATGCTCAGCCTGTTCACCTTTGCCTTGCGAGAGCTGCCGCTGGCCGAGGCCTACACCATCTTCTTCGTCGCACCGCTGATGATCACGGTCCTGTCCATCCCGGTGCTCAAAGAGCGGGTGCGGCCCGCCCACTGGGGCGCCATCGCGGTCGGTCTGGTGGGGGTGGTCATCGCCTTGCAGCCGCAGGGCGAGGGCTTTTTCACCTGGGGCGCATTGGCGGTGCTGGCGGCCGCGCTGTGTTACTCCGTTTCGGCCATCACCGGGCGCCTGCTCAGCCGCACCGATTCGGCCGTGAGCCTGGTGTTCTGGTCCATGGCCATGATCGCGGTGGGCGCCGGCTTGCTGGCCTGGCCGAACTGGGTGCCGGTGCGGGCCGAGCACAGCTGGTTGCTGCTCGCTTTGGCGGGCACGGGCTTCATCGCGCAGCTGTGTATCACCGAAGCCTTCCGCCATGGCCAGGCCTCGGCGGTGGCACCTTTTGAATACACCGCCCTGGCCTGGGGCGCTGGCATCGACTGGCTGCTGTGGCACACCCTGCCAGAGGCGCACACACTCACGGGTGCCGCCATCATCATCGCCAGCGGCCTGTACCTCATCCACCTGGAGCGGGGGCGGAACACGGCCTTGCCGCCTTAAGGGCGCTCAGGCGGCTCGGCGTCGATCGCCGTTTGCACCAGCCCCGCCAGGGCGTGTGCTTCGTCGCGCTGTTCGCCCAGCAAGCCTGCCACCGTGCCCACGCGGTCGGCCAGGGCTTCGTCTTGGCTGAGCTTGTGTTTGCCTTCCAGACGCTCGATAGTGATTTCGATGCCCACGATGGCGCGCAGCAGGCGGTCGATGTAGGCGGTGGGCGCATCGGCCACCCGCCAGGGGTTGGGGCGGGCCGCCTCCTGGGTCTGGGTAAGGCGTTCCAGCATGGCCAGCAGCCAGTCGCGGTCGTCTATGGCGCGGGCCACACCGTGGGCGTGCGCCACCACGTAGTCCCAGGTGGGCACCACCTCGCCGTGGGCCGTTTTGCCCGGGTACCACGACGGTGTGATGTAGGCCTGCGGCCCTTGAAACATCACCACCGACGAGGCCGTGGGGTGCAGGTCGCGCCAGACAGCATTGGCCCGCGACACGTGGCCGATCAGTGTGCCGTGGGGGCCTCGGCTGCGGTCCAGCACAAAGGGAATGTGGTTGGCGATCAAGCCCTCTGTGCCGGTGCACACCCAGGCGCCCAGCGGGTGCTCGTCGATCAGGTTCAGCAGGGTGGCCGGGTCCTTGGCCTGGTGGTAGCGGGGCAGGTACATGGTGTGGGGGTTTCACAGCAGGCCGTTCAGGGCATGGCGCACCAGCAGGGCCGTGAGCACCCACATGGTCAGGCCGATCAGGGCATCCAACACCTGCCAGGCGCGGGGCCGTGCAAACCACGGGGCCAGCCAGCGGGCGCCAAAACCCAGCAGGGCAAACCAGCTCAGGCTGGCGACGCTGGCGCCGGCCACAAACCAGCCCCGCAGCGGCGCCGGCTGCTGAGCGCCAATGCTGCCCACCAGCAGCACGGTGTCCAGGTAGACATGGGGGTTGAGCAGGGTGAAGGCCGCCGCCTGGGCCAGCACCGTACCCCGGCCCAGCCGGGCGCCATCGCGGTTGGCCTGCAGTTGGTGGGCATGCCGGGCGCGTTGCAAAGCCTGCCAGCCGTACCAGGCCAGGAAGGCCGCGCCTGCCAGCGCCAGCGCCCGTGCCACGCCGGGGCGCTCGCCCAGCGCCTGGGCCATGCCCAGCACGCCGGCGCTGACCAGCAAGGCGTCGGCCACGGCACAAAAAGCCACCACGCTGCCCACATGTTCGCGGCGCAGGCCTTGGCGCAACACAAACGCGTTTTGCGCGCCAATGGCCATGATGAGCATGGCGGTGGAAGTGAAACCGTGAACGAAGGCAGTGGAGACCATGGGCACGGATTCTGGCCAAGGGCCTGCGTTGACACCAGCTATACTTTTTAACGATCCGTCAAAATGGCTAACCATCCATGCAACTCGACTCCCCCCAGCTCAACGCCTTTGCCACGGTAATCGACGAGGGCAGCTTCGAGCGCGCGGCGGCGGTGCTGCATGTCACGCGCTCGGCGGTGTCGCAGCGCAT